>QIAS01000560.1:0-1268 GCA_003225615.1 Acidobacteriota bacterium
AAGTCCGCTGGATATCCCGCCAGATTGCGGCTTCCACGCGCCAACAGCGACCGCGCCCCAATCTGATTCCCCGTAGAATGATGGTGCAACCCGACCGCAATCTGAATCAGTCCCTGCAGAAATTTTTTTTCTTCCCATGGAGCCGCACGCCACACGTCCTCCCAGACTTCGTGCGCTTCAAAGAAATCGGCATCATTGAAGAGCCGCAAACCTAGGTCGAACCCCTTACGATCCACCCTCCCATTTTGGCACAGACGATGACCAAATCCCTGCTTCAATACAGCTTTCCATATAACAGGGCACCCCCAGCCTACGTATTCCAATAGTAAACGGCATTGACAAATGTATATTGCTGAAATCATTGCCTCCTGGTGCATGATGGTTTGGTCTTCCACTTGCACTTTCGAAACGTACCGCTTCATGACAAGTCAATGTGTGTCACATAGGCCTCTTGAACCCTGGTGCGATTCTTACTCATACGTCCCCGGGATTCTTGCTTCCTTATAGGAGAGATTCATGGAATATGCATTCCGTACCATCTCGCTTCGCTGCCTCACCGTCTTCATCGTGCTTGCCCTATTGGTTGGTACCATGTGGGCCCAGGGGGGCACCGGCGAACTGACCGGATTGGTGACAGATCCCTCCGGCGCAGTCGTTTCCGGCGTGCAAGTCACCCTCACCAACGCCGCCACAGGGGACAAGCGCACAACCACTACTACCGGCGCCGGCATGTATCGCTTCTCGGCTCTTCCCGTCGTGGGTGCTTACACCTTGGACGTGACCCCTAAAGGTTTTAAGGGAGTACATGTCGCCGATGTCGTGGTCACCGTCGGAACTGTGACCACGCGTGACGTAAAGTTGGAGCTTGGGGCCGCGACCGAAACCATAGAAGTACAGGCCGGCACTCAGCTTGTTCAAACCACCGACGCGGCGGTCTCCCAACTCATCGATCGTCGCGTCTGGGAGCAGATGCCGCTCGAAGCTCGCAATGCCAACGATTTTATTAACCTCGTGGCCGGAGCTGTTCCCGAGCAGATCGCGGGTGGCACCTTCCGTGGAGCGGCCGTGAATGGCACCCGTACCGGAACCGGCAACTACCTGGTTGAGGGCGTTGATAACAACGAGCAGGGCCAGGGCGGCGTCTCCTTGTGCGGCACGCAATGCGGCCAGGGCGGAGCCAATACTTCGATCTCCCCCGATGCCATCCAGGAGTACCGGGTCATCACTCATGACTTTGCCGCCGAGTACGGCAAGGCTGGCGGTTTCGT
>QIAS01000560.1:1300-2068 GCA_003225615.1 Acidobacteriota bacterium
GACTGCCAACGACTGGTTCTCGAATAACTCTGGAAACAAAGACCACCTGGTCAGAAATCAGTTCGGTGGCTCGGCCGGCGGTCCCATTATTAAGGACAAGACCTTCTTCTTTGGCACAGTCGAAGTGCACCGGCTGCGTCAGTCGAGTCCGGTCAGCGGCACGGCAATGACTCAGCAGTTCTACAACTTTGTGAATAGCGGACAATTCGCCACTTTTGTCCAAAACAATGTCTGCCCTGGTCCCTGCACCGTTCCCACCACCGTGGGTCCAATCTTCCAATCACTGCTGCAAAAGTGGCCCTTAGCGATGCCGCTGGTTAATTCCACCATCAACTGCGCTACCGACACTACCGGCGCCTGTGTGGGACAAGGTTTATTCACTACCGGTGTGGCATACCCAGTCCCGGTTTACGATACCGCGACTGAGTCTTCCGTCAACCCCGTCAACCAGTACCGCTTCAGCATCAAGGTCGATCAGAAGATTGGCCAAAACGATCAAATCAACGGCGTTTTCCTGTTTGAGGATACGAAAACTAGCTGCAATTTCTGCGGTAGCGACACTATTTTCGGTGTGCCGGAAAATCATTGGTGATCACACGGTATTCCTGGATGGCATCGGGGGAGATGGTGGTATTTGCTCCGCCCGGGCCTTGCAGGGCGACGCCCCCCTGCCCTTGTTCATTGTTATCGGCGCCTTCGACCAGATAGTTACCGGTTCCGGATCGCGTGCCGTTGACGGAAGCACCACGAAAGGTTTGGTTAAATCCT
>QIAS01000560.1:2126-2982 GCA_003225615.1 Acidobacteriota bacterium
TTGAAGTTTGGCGCCGAGTATCGTCGCACCCGGAACGGATCAAGCTTTCAGGCGGACCGCAATGGTCACTTTAGTCCGTGGAGCGCGGAAGACCTGATCACCGATAGCGTGTTCAGTGATCAACTCGACAAGGCCTTCGGAACGTCCTACGGCGGCTGGTATTATGCTGGCGCAGCTGTCAATCCCACCAACGGGCAACTGCCTGATTTCTATCGTGGCTACCGCGCCAACGAAGTCGGTATGTACGGTCAAGACGACTGGCGCGTCAACTCGCGTTTGACGTTAAATTTGGGGCTGCGTTGGGAGTACTTTGGCCCGCCACACAATTTCAAGCCGAACGTCGACTCCAACTACTACTTTGGGACTCCCGTCACTCCCATCCCGTGCTTCACAGCAGGAGTCCAGTCCCCTTGCACGAATCCTTTCTTCCCCAGCGCGAACCCATTCTATGCCTATGAGGCTAGCGCCCGACCGGAGGTTAAGAATTCCAATCTCTGGAATAAAGACCTCAACAACTTTGGTCCGCGTGTTGGTTTCGCGTGGGATGTGTTCGGAACTTCGAAGTTGGTCCTGCGCGCTGGCGGCGGCGTCTTCTACGACCGGCTCTATAATAACGTCTTTGAGAACATCCGCTTCAATGCACCTTTCTACGCCGATGAAACTGCCGGTATCTTTCAAAGCGGCGTTGCCGTAGGACCGCTAAAGCAGCCCGGTTTGCTGACCATTCCTTTCACCAGCAACGCACAGTTCATCAGCTCGACCCTGTTTCCTGCCGGGCTGCCGAAGCCTGTTCCTCGTCACATCGATCAGAACCTGGTCACGGCCTACTATGAACAGTACAGCTTCGGACTGCAGT
>QIAS01000561.1:0-449 GCA_003225615.1 Acidobacteriota bacterium
TTGGAGCGGCAAAGAAAGCGCGCTCAAAGCGCTTCGCTCGGGCCTTAGACTAGACACCCGGTGCGTAATAGTGACTCCCACGAATACGCCAGGGCACCGAGTCGAGAACGCGAACAAGTGCATTCAAGGTTCGGCACTCGACAGTTGGCAATCATACGGTCTCAGCTCCTGGAGTCCGCTACAGGTTCGCTATATTGCCGGTCAGGTCTTCCAGGGCTGGTGGCAACAAACAGGTGACCTGGTGCGAACCGTCGTGGCAACGCCACCGCCCTTTCAACCGATCGCGTTAAGCATTCCCGCCTACCGTCCGATGAGTGCTTCCGGTTTTGCGGAGGCTAAGAATTATTTAACAGCAAAGACTAGATGAAGGGTCCCCAATGCAATCGTTCGTGTCCAGCATCACGCTCCCGGGTGCCCCTAATCACAGAGAAATGAGGGCATCTCGGATA
>QIAS01000561.1:520-1943 GCA_003225615.1 Acidobacteriota bacterium
AAGCTCCGCTGAAGTGAGGACAAAGATGGCGGTCGCAAAGCAATGCCCCGAGTTGTTTATCCAGGTGGATTACCGGACGTGGCTGGGAGAAGTACAAAAAGACCTCCAAACCATGCACATGGAAATGAACGGTTGGCGGAAGAATTGGGAATACGATTTTCGGAAGGAATACGACGCCCATGCAACGCCGCATGATGCCGCAATTCATGCCCATGACTTCTGGTGGCAACATGTGCTGGATGAGTCCTGGACATAGCGGCAATTCGACCGCAACCGGCGTCAGCCGAATGATCGACGCGTGCCGGTTCGTCATAACTGTTCGGACAATCACTAACTTTTCTGTCCATTCGGCACTTCTCGCTTAATCGTGGATTGGTCTCCATGGCTGCCAAAATCCATTTCACCGGTTCGGCCCGGTACAGGATCCCGAACGCGTTGGAGCTGTCCTGGGCAATTGCTGAGGTGTGTGCCGGCCGAATAATGCGCCGCGCCGAAAAAGTTGGAACTGGTTTGTGGAACTCGCTACGAGCATGTTGAAGAGAGAGCTGATCGCTGCGTTCAAGTTGCCTGATGTAAATGAAATGCGTCGCTATCTGGATTCATTCGTGATCAATTCTCCCATCATGTCAGAAGTAACCATCACCCCCGTGAGCCAAGGCAAGTACCAAGGGAGCTGGTTTATTCCCCACAACGCGGACGCTCGCCTGACCGTCCTGTATTTTCACGGCGGAGGATACTCGTTTTACCCTAAGGCTTACGCCAACTTTATCGCTCACATCGCGGTAGCAGCAAAATCCAGAACGTTTGCGCTCGACTACCGCCTCTCACCGGAACATCAGTTCCCGGCACAACTCGAAGATGCACTCGGCGCCTACCGCTGGATGCTGGAAAATCATGCCGACAACAATCATTTGGCCGTTGCCGGAGACTCGGCTGGTGGAAACCTGACATTGGCTTTTCTTTTAGCGGCGCGCGATTCGAAACTTCCGCCACCGGCCTTGGCCATTGCGCTTTCCCCGGCGGTTGAGTTCGAAAACGACTGCGCCAGCATGGTGAGGAACGCAGAGTTCGACTGGATTGAGAAGCCAATGCTGCTGCAATGGGCTGACTGGTTCTGTCCGCCCGCGCATCGTCGCGATCCGCTCGTGTCCCTGCTGGGGGCTGACCTCCGCGGCCTTCCTCCTATTTACATGCAAGCTGGCCGCGCCGAGATTCTCTTTGACAGCATTCAAGCATTCGCTGAGCGCGCCAAAGCCCAGGGGGCGGATGTGGTCCTTGAAACCTGGGAAGACATGAACCATGACTTCCAGCTGTTTGGAAACGATGCACCGCAGAGCATCGAAGCTCTTCGCCGGATTGGGGAAGTCATCGATGTCCGCCTTCGAAGAGCGCACAAAACAGAAGCTGTCTCGGCAATCGAAAC
>QIAS01000561.1:2011-2798 GCA_003225615.1 Acidobacteriota bacterium
GGTGGAGAAAGGGTATCGAGTTGCCGTCATGGAGATGGGCCGGCGTTGGCCCCCTGACAGCCTGCCCCACACGAGTTGGTCCATCCATCGTTGGTTCTGGCGTCCAAAGCTCGGTTTGCGCGGCTTCTTCAACATGCGGTTATTCAGGCATGTAACCATCCTGCATGGTTGCGCGGTGGGGGGCGGATCGATCACTTTCGCCGGCACCTTACTTCCCCCTCCAGAGAAAGTGTGGGAATCGGGAACGTGGTCGGGACTGGCCGACTGGAAGGCGGAAATGCCCCAGCATTACCAAACCGCTGCCCACATGCTGGGTGTGACAGAAAACAAAATTCTCGGACCCGCTGACCATCTCCTGAAAACAGCCGCAGAATCGGTAGGCTGCGGAGCAACTTTTTACCGCACCAAGGTTGCCATCCTCCAGCCTGCGGGCACGCAACCGGGCCAGAACATCCCCGATCCTTTTTTTGGAGGAGAAGGCCCCCGGCGCGCCACCTGCACCGCCTGCGGCGGCTGCATCATGGGTTGTCGCTACGCCGCAAAAAATTCCCTGGACTTTAACTATTTATACCTCGCGGAAAAGTACGGCGCGCGCGTGTTTCCGGAAACCAAGGTGGTGAACGTGAAGCCGCTGGGTGGCTCGAAGGACGGCAGCGCCGGATACGAGGTGTGCACCGTCAAATCCACTGCATGGATTCGCCGCCAGCCCCGCCGGTTCACGTCTCGGGCGGTGGTCTTCTCCGCCTCCGCGCTAGGCACTTTGGAGCTTCTCTTCCGGCTGAAAGAA
>QIAS01000561.1:2871-3068 GCA_003225615.1 Acidobacteriota bacterium
CGGTGCCCGGATGCCCGGCTGTCGCGAGGATTTTTCGCAAGGCATCGCCATTGGCTCCGGCATCTACATCGACGAACACACTCACATCGAAGCTGTCCGCTATCCGCGCGGGTCCGACACTATGGGCCTTCTCACCACGTTTCTTACCGATGGCCGCCCTGGTTTCCTGCGCATCGCACTATGGTTGAAGAATGCTT
>QIAS01000258.1 GCA_003225615.1 Acidobacteriota bacterium
TCTGCATCGACTGTTTTCCTTCCCCTGCAGCCGCCGAAACGCTACTTGTTCGGACCCGGACCTACCATGGTCCACCAGCGTGTATACCAAGCTCTTTCCAAGCCGATCGTGGGACATCTGGATCCCTACTTCTTCCAAGTCATGAGTGATGTCCAGCAACTACTTAAGCTCGCATTCGGCACAAAAGACGGCACCACCATCGTGATTTCCGGCACGGGCAGCGCCGGCATGGAAGCATCTGTAGCAAATTTCGTTGAGCCGGGAGCGAAATTTGCGGTGCTGGCCAATGGCTACTTTTGCGATCGCATCTCGGAGATGGGCAAGCGCCAAGGCGCACAGTTGGTGCGTGCAGAGAAACCATGGGGAGCGACGTTCACCGATTCGGAAGCCGCTGACTTTATTCGCCGCGAGAAGCCGCAGGTCGTGGGCTATGTGCATGCAGAAACTTCTACCGGAGCTTTGCAATCTGGACAGGCGATCTGCGCCGCCGCCCACGAAGTCGGCGCCTTGGTGATCGCCGACTGCGTGACATCGCTGGGTGGAATACCGGTCAATGCGGATCAGACCGGTATTGACGTCGCCTACAGTTGCACGCAAAAGGGACTGAGCTGCCCGCCGGGGTTGTCTCCCATCTCTCTGTCGAAGCGCGCTATGGACTGGCTAGGTTCGCGCACGACGCCACCGCGCAGCTGGTATTTCGATCTTAAGCTGATTTACGACTACGCGACCGTCTCGCATCGCTACCATCATACCGCACCGATTTCCATGTTTTACGCTTTACGCGAAGCACTTCTGGTCATTGCAGAAGAAGGCATCGACAACCGTTTCGAGCGGCACCGCCGCTGCCATGAGCTTTTTGTCAAGAGCGTAGAAGCGATGGGACTGCGCATGCATGTTCCGGCGGGTCAGCGCATTTGGACTTTAAACACAGTGGCCGTGCCGCAAGGCGTTGACGAAACGAAAGTGCGGAAACGGCTGTTTGATGAGCAGGGCATCGAAATCCTCGGCGGTTTCGGACCGCTCGCCGGAAAAGTCTTCCGCATCGGCATCATGGGACCATTGGCCACAGAGGACAACGTGCAGTTCCTGTTGCGGGAACTGAAGAAGGCCTTGGCCGCCGAAGGCTATCGCGCATGACAAGCACAGTGCGGTGAACGAGACGATGACACAAGTCTGATTTGTCCTACGGCCTCGCAAGCGGCGAAGGAAATAAACTCGCTCACAACCGGGCAAACAGAAGTGCGCGGCCCCGAAATCCACCGACAATTTCAACGTACTGATTAATTTCATGAACTCTGCGGAGTGGCGTGATAGAAATTCTCTATCAGCTAAATCCAAAGAATCAGTTTGACTCCCTTTGGTTTATCCCGCACCATCTTGGTCGTATGTGGGGTTACCGTTTGCGCCTTCAAGAGGCTAGAAAACGGCGATCTTTGGCCTACAAGCGGGAACGGAGCACGTGACGAATCCTCTGAACTGACGCGCCTGGGGCACCTGAGCGCTGGTATTTCATCTATCACAAATCGATTCCGGCAACCTGCCGCGTGGGAACACTGGGGCATTGCCGTCTCGATTCGCGCAGCGAGCACACTGCGCGAGACAACGATGTGCGGCGCGCAGGAATCGAATGGCAGTTCGCTGGCTCTGGAATGTAGCGGACAAAACGACATGCTGTTTTGAATTTTCATGAGGCGAAGATGCATATCGATCGCGGCAGCAATGAAAACAATAATTCTCCCATCCCGAACTGGGCTCCCGAGTGGCAGTCTGTGACCACGGACCACGCCGAGGACGCTGTTTCGTCACAAAGTAATCTCGCCGCTCTACTACACATTGCACCTGGCCGCAGTACCGCCGTGATCGTTCCGGAACTTGGAATTCGGATTACCTACGATTCCCTGCGACAGCAGGTAATGGCCATGGCCGAGTCCTTGGCCGGTGCCGGTATTCGCCGTGGTGATCGCGTGGCCATGGCTCTGCCCAATGGCCTTCCCGCAATTGTGAGCTTTCTGGCCGCCGGCATCGCGGGAACCGCCGCCCCTCTTAACCCCGCTTACCCCTACGAGGAATTCTTGTTTTTCCTGCAAGACACCAACGCTCGCGTTCTGCTTTGCCCGCCCACGGGCCACGAAGAAGCGCGCAGCGCCGCCGCGGACCGTGGCATTCCCGTATTCTCGGTGGAAATGAAATCCGATGGTACTGTTCACTTGCTCGATGCCCCGAAGGGAGGCCCCCTGAATGAGCCTTCCCCCACCGATATTGCCCTGATCCTGCACACCAGCGGAAGCACCGGACGACCCAAACGTGTCCCGCTTCGCCATTCCAACCTGGCCATCTCGGCCAGGAACATCGCGGACTTTTACAAACTTTCTCCCGAAGACGTCGCGCTGTGCATCATGCCGTTATTTCACATTCATGGTCTGGTCGCCTCCACCTTGGCCACGTTACGCTCGGGGGGCATGGTGGTGGCGCCCACGAAATTTAAACCTCTGGCATTCTGGCGCACTGTCCGCGAATACCGCGTGACCTGGTATTCCGGAGTGCCTACGATGCATCAGCTTCTGCTGGCCCGCACCCGCCAGGAGAAGCCCGCGGACGCCGCATCTCTGCGTTTTATTCGTTCCTGCAGCGCGCCTTTGACGCTCGAAGTCATCCACAGAATGGAAGAAGTGTTTCGCGTGCCCTTCGTGGAAGCGTATGGTATGACCGAGGCCGCGCACCAGATGTCCGCCAATCCTTTACCGCCGGGCCGCTGCAAACATGGCTCGGTAGGCCTGGCCACCGGCATTCGCATCAGCATCATGGATTGCGACGGCAATCCGCTGCCCGCCAACCAGCGCGGCGAAGTGGTCATTCAAGGGCCAAGTGTGTTCCAGGGTTACGAGAACAATCACGAAGCCAATGGCGGTTCTTTTGTGAAGGGATGGTTCCGCACCGGCGATCAGGGATTCCTGGATGAAGATAACTATCTCCACCTGACCGGGCGCATCAAGGATCTGATCATCCGAGGCGGTGAAAATGTCTCACCGCGCGAAGTCGACGAAGTCCTGCTCAAACATCCCGCCGTCGCGGAGGCGGTCACGTTCGGTTGCGAGCATCCCACATTAGGCGAAGAAGTAGCCGCTGCGGTGGTCCTGCACGAGCCCAATAGCGAGACCGAACCTGCTCTGCTGAAACACTGCCGCGAACGGCTGGCAGAATATAAATGCCCCAAGAAGATTTATCTGGTAGAGAATATCCCGACGACCGCCACGGGCAAGATTCGCCGGCGCGCCGTTGCCGCTGTCCTGCTGGATGAAGAAGAATGAAATTCCTGATCGCCGGAGCCGGCGCCATAGGAGCCTACATCGGTGCTCGCATGGCGCACGCTGGCCTGGATGTCACGCTCTTCGCGCGTGGGTCGCACCTGCGCGCTATGCAGGAACGCGGCGTTCAGGTGAAGGGGGCTGACAGCGATTTCGTTGCGAAACCTAAAATAACTGGCACTCTGCGGGAAGTCGGGCCCGTTGATGTTGTTATCCTCGGCGTGAAGGCCCACAGTTTGTCCCAACTTGCGCCCCAGCTTGGCCCCGTGCTCGGTCCCGAAACTACCGTAGTCAGCACGCAGAACGGAGTGCCCTGGTGGTTTTTTCAGGGCTTCGGCGGCGAGTGGGAAGGAATAAGTCTTGAGCGCGTTGATCCCGGCGGTGTGATTTCTGCCGCCATTGAATCCCGCCGTGTGGTGGCATCGATCGTTTACATCTCCACGGAAATTATCACCCCAGGTGTGATTCAACACATCGAAGGCAATCGCATTTCGCTGGGCGAGCCGAAGGGCGAGCGTTCCGATCGCGTACGAAAAATTTCTGAAGCCCTGATCGCGTCCGGCCTTCGCGCGCCCATCACAACCCGCATCCGTAACGAGATCTGGGTAAAGATTCTGGGTAACGTCGCCTTCAATCCGATTAGTGCCCTTACAGGCGCAACTCTGGCTGGAATGGCACGTGATCCCGAAGTTTCCACACTGGTCCGCAATATCATGCAGGAGGCCGAACTGGTAGCCGGCAAATTAGGGTTGGAGTTGCCGGTGTCAATCGAACAGCGCATTGCGGGGGCCGCAAAAGTGGGCGAGCATAAAACTTCCATGCTGCAAGACCTCGAAGCGGGTCGCCCTCTGGAACTGGAAGCGGTAGTGGGCGCCGTAGTGGAATTGGGCGAACATTTAAGAATTCCAATGCCGCATACTCGCGCCGTATATGCCTGCACGAAATTGCTCGCCGAATCTCGCGCTATCGCCACCTCCAAACCTGCTTCCGACCGATCTCTCGAGAATGCGCTCTCTTCCAGGCCAACCTAACGCACAAAATCAGAAGACAAGTACCCGCGCCAGGAATGTCCGGGTAGCCTAAAGCCCTCCGGATGTAGGGTCTCGCTGAGAGTGGACGGCCGATATATCCCGAGATCCGCAGGTGAACCTCTGCCACGCGATGGATTTCCCCAGGATTTTCGCTTCGTATTCGCCGGGTAAAAAAGATTTCGCGGTAGAATCCCAGCCTCTTGACAGAGTGAGTATAATCCTTTGGTCCACTTAGCAGACCAGTTGGGGGGCATGAGTGTTCACGACGGTAAGGTCCGATTTCGAGGCGATACGCCGTAACAAGGTTTACGAAGAAGTAGCTAAACAGATTGAACGCCTGATTCTGCAAAAGCTGCAACCGGGTGACAAACTCCCTTCCGAGCGCGAATTGGCCGAGATGCTGGGCGTGAGCCGCAGCTCGATTCGCGACGCAATTCGAAGTTTGGAATTGATCGGAATGGTCGAACCCCGTCAAGGCGCGGGCACAGTAGTGCGCGAGATTTCTGCCGATTCCGTAATTAATCCCCTGTCCACGTTATTAACACGCCAGCGCCAGTCGGTGACTGAACTCCTGGATTTTCGCAAAATGCTGGAACCACCCCTGGCCGCGCGGGCGGCGACCCATGCATCGGCGGAAGAAGTCGGGGAGATGGAAGAAATCTTGCGTCGTCAAGAACAGAAGTTGCAGGGCGGGCAGGTTGCGACCGAAGAAGACTCTGATTTTCATTACAGCGTGGCGATGGCATCCGAGAACAGCGTCGTGTTGAAAGTGCTGGACGTGCTGATGGACCTGTTGCGCGAGACTCGCGAGCGGTCGTTGCAAGTCGAAGGCCGCCCTCAGAAGTCGCTGGCTGGCCATCGACGAATTCTGACGGCCATTAAGCGGCACGACCCCGCCGCCGCCGAGGCTGCCATGCGGCGGCATATTCAAGACGTGGAAGAGATCGTACTCAAGAAGCTTTGAAAACAACGGAGGTTTGAAATGGGCCGGCTATTCGCAATCGAAATCATTTATCGCGGCATCTTTCAGAAACTGCTAGCGGGCCGCATCAGTCGCGCCATCGTGCTGGCCGCGCACCACGACGGTAAGCCGGGCATTTCGTTCGGCCGATATGGCGACAGCCCGGAACGGGCACCGATGAGGAGACGCTCCAGCAGGGCATGGCGAAATATGAGCCCAAGGAAGTGGACATTACCATCTGCGTAGACGACACGCTTTGTAAAGGCGTGGAGTCGTGGGCGTGGTACGGTTTGCAGCCGGTCAACAAACTGCTCAAGCCCGGCGGAACTTTGATCGTCACTTCTCTCGAGTCTCCCGAAACCATAATCGGTATGGCGCACCGCAAAGACGAACCCTACAAGCTGGCGATCCTCAAAGGCACTCCCAGCTTTTCCGGTCTCTGGGTCTTCAAAGACGACCACACCGACGTGCGCATCCTGGGCGCGATTGCGAAGTTGTTGCCCGAACTGTTCAGCCTGAAAGCGGTGCAGGATGTAATCGTCAAGGAATGGAAAGACCCGGTGAAAGCTGAATCTGCAGCGCGCTCGCACGAGCGGATTACTACCAGCACGGTAAAGCCGAACCAGGGCAATCCCGAAACACCCTATAAGTTCGAATTTCCCAAATGGCATGAAATGGGCGAGGGCATTGCCATTCCGAGCATCCCTGCTGGTCACAGTTATGAGGATCCCAACACCCATGCGATGGGCGGATTCCGGCCCGATCGCAATCCCACGTTCAAAAAGTTCACCACCCGCACGATGCGGCCGGTCGTGAACTTCGATACCTGTATCAAGTGCACGCTCTGCTGGCTCCACTGCCCTGATTCCTGCTTCGATGTAACCCCCGACAATCTCTACGACGCCAACATGCAGGCTTGCTGCGGTTGCGGCGTTTGCGAGGCCGTTTGCCCTGTCAAAGAGTGCGTCACCATGGTGAATGAAGCGGAATTCAGCGATAACTCCAGCCAGTGGGAGTCGTGGAAAAAAGACAAAGAAGCTTACAAAGTCTGGTTGCAAGACAAGATCAAGGGGCACGGGGAACGTTCTCATGGTTTCCGTTACCGTGGGCAATACGAAGAGCAAGTTCCCGAGATGCTTCAAATCGCGCGCGAAGGCTAAACGGTCAGGAGGAAAGTTGTCATGGCGCAATTAGCCGCAGTTCTGGAAGATCAACGTAAGTCGGAAGAAACTGCATTAATCACGGGCAGCGAAGCCATCGCGGTCGCGTGCAAACTGGCCGATGTGGATGTAATCACGGCCTATCCCATCCGTCCCTACGACACGGTCATGCAATACGTGTCGAAATTGGTAGCCAACGGCGAACTCGACTGCGAGTACATCGTGGCGGAAGGCGAGCATTCACAGTTTGAAATCGTGAAACATGCTTCCGCATGCGGCGCTCGCGTTTTCTGCGGCTCCAGCGGCGTGGGCTGGATGTATGCCATGGAAGCGCTCACCGTAACTCCGGCGCTGCGCATTCCCATGGTCGCCATGGTCGGCAACCGTGCCCTGGACGATCCCGGAGCCTTCGGCGTGGAACACAACGACGCGCTCACAGTCCGCGATCTGGGTTGGCAACTGGTATGGGTAGATACTGCACAGGAAGCACTGGACACGGCTCTGATCGCGTATCGGGTCGCCGAGGACCGGCGCATTTTCCTGCCCTGCGCCATCAGTTGCGACGGCGCTTTCCTCACTCACTCGCAGGCTCTAGTAAAGATTCCTTCGCAAGAAAAAGTGAACGAGTTCCTCCCCCGCTACAACCGCGCTGACCTGCTGCTCCATCCTGATAATCCAATCACCGTCGCGCCGCAGGGCAACGAAGACTGGGTGATGGAAATTCGCCGCCAGAATTACGCGGCGATGGAACGCACGTCAGAGGTCATTCGTGAAGCCTACGCCGACTTCGAGCGCATCTTCGGCCGCTCCTACGGCAATCCATTCTTCGAGGAATACGAGACTGAGGATGCCGACGTCGT
>QIAS01000259.1:0-6138 GCA_003225615.1 Acidobacteriota bacterium
ATTTTGAGCGGCTGATGGAAGGCGCCACCAAAGTGAAGAACAGCGAGTTCGGCGACTACATTATCCGGAACATGGAGACGGCGGTGCTGGCGGCCGTCTGATTAAGGCAAGAGCTGACCACCAAGGACACGAAGGCGCACGAAGGTCAGGACGAGTCTGTTCCTTCGTCATCCTTCGTGTCATTTGTGGTGAAGAATTTCGTTCCTCGCTACTCGGTTCTCGAAAGGACTATCCATGCGCAATAAAGTTTCTATCGTAGGCTCCGGCAATGTGGGCGCCACGGCGGCGCACTGGATGGCGGCAAAGGAACTGGCCGACATCGTACTGATTGACATCATCGACGGCGTGCCGCAGGGCAAAGGCCTTGACTTGCTTGAAGCCATGCCGATCGAGAAGCGCGATTCCTACGTGCTCGGAACCCAGGATTATGCTGACACCGCCAACTCCGACATCGTGGTCATTACCGCGGGAGTGCCCCGCAAGCCGGGTATGAGCCGCGACGATCTGCTGAACATCAATCACAAGATCATGTCGGATGTGGTCTCCAAAGTGGTGAAATATTCGCCCAACTGCATTCTGATCGTGGTCTCGAACCCGCTCGACGCTCGCGTGATCGGCATGGCGGGTGTGCTCGATTCCGCGCGCTTTCGCGCCTTCATCGCCCTGGAGCTCAAGGTCAGCGTGGAAAACGTGACCGCCTTTGTACTAGGCGGACACGGCGACACCATGGTGCCGCTGCCGCGGTATTCGACCGTGGCGGGCATTCCGATTACCGAGTTGATGGACGCTGCCACCATTGAGCGACTGGTGCAGCGCACGCGCGACGGCGGGGCAGAGATCGTGAAATATTTGAAAACCGGCAGCGCCTTCTATGCACCGTCGGCGGCGGTGACGGAAATGGTGGAAGCCATCCTCAAAGATAAAAAGAAAATCCTACCCTGCGCGGCATACCTGGAAGGCGAGTACGGGATCAAAGGGCTGTTCGTCGGCGTGCCGGTGAAATTAGGCGCGAAGGGCATTGAGCAGATTATCGAGATCAAGCTCACCCCCGGGGAGAAGGCCGCGCTGGAGAAAAGCGCTGGGGCGGTGAAGGAATTGATAGCCGTGATCGGTGTGTAGTCGGCGAACCTGCGCCATCGTCACTCCACCCGCGATCCGAACTGTGTCTGCCGGGACGCTGCTTTCGGCTGGCGATTTCATCCTGCAGCAATCACCTTCATGAGCACCTCAGGACTCTGCCAGCGTCCTTACGCGTGCTTGAACCGTCTGGCGGAGAGTTTCTCTTTCATGATACTGACCAGCACGTCAATGTTGGCAGGTTTGACGACGTAATCGTCTACTTCTTGACGGATGGCTTCGACTGCGCTTTCAAAAGCCGGATAGCCCGTCAGGAGGATGGTAACGCAGCGCGGTTGTACTTTCCGCATCGCGCGCACGACGGTGAACCCATCACCGGGTTCCCCTATATTGAGATCTGATAGCAGGATGTCGAACTTGCGCGATTCAATCAGCTGCAACGCTTCGGGCACACTGCCTGCGGCCTGCACCTCGAAGCCGCGTTGCTGCAAGATGGGCGGCAGAGTCATCCGGATACTCGGTTCATCGTCCACAAACAGCAGGTTTGCCGATGGCGACGCACCGCGCATCTGGTCCACACGCTCGCTCAGCGCCACATTGAGTTCCGCGACAAGACTGAGAAGTTTTTCTGGATCCTCTTCGGCGGCAGCAAGTTTGGCGAGGCGTTTCCAGTCGTTGCGTTTGTTTTCCAGCATGTATGGAGGCTTTCCCAATCGTGTGGATTTGTACTCGTGACCAGACGCAGACGAAGATATTCCAACTGTAAAGGTAGGGGACCTTTGGGTCTGTTCGGTGCGGAACAGAGCAGCTCATCAACTTCGGGCGGAAGCCGCACTCACGCCTGCAAGGGCAAGTTCAGTTATCATCGTCGGCCATGGCTTTGCATGAACTACACCCCTTCATCCGCTCTGAAATCGGCAAGCTCCCTGAAAAGCCCGGCGTCTATGTCCTGTTTCAGGTGCAGATTCCGCTGCACGCGGATGGGGGCGCTAATCTGAGAAAAACACTGCGTGCCGCCCGGGCCAAGTTTCCCCACGCCTCTCATTTCGCCGTGGAAGTGCTGCCCGCAGAAGAAGATGTAGCCCGCCGGCTCCGCCAAGTGGAGCAGGAACTGAAGCGAGTGCGAACCGCGGGATTTATCGGAGTGGAGAGATAACGGTCCGACGTTGTTGCTGCAGTCCCGGTTGGCCCGACGACCACCTCGATGCCCTACCCGCATCTAACACAGTAATCGGGTAAATAGATGATGCAACTTCCGCAACCAATCCGTGTTCTAATTGATTAAGGGCGCAATCCGAGGAGACTCTATGAGCACACCCAGGTTGGGGATTCCGGTATTGGTACTAGCGGCCGTTATTTGCGGGCTGCTGGCGCTCCCCGCTATGGCCAGTTCGCAGGCGCGAATCGTCCGCCTCAGCGACGTCGAAGGTACGGTGCAGATTGATCGCGACGCAGGCCAGGGCTACGAACGGGCATTTCTGAACATGCCCATCGTGCAAGGCACGAAGCTCTGGACCAAGGAAGACGGTCGGGCAGAGGTCGAATTCGAAGACGGCACCGTAGTGCGCATCGTCCCTAATACCAAGATCAATTTCAGCGAACTCTCGCTGCGCGACTCAGGCGGCAAGCTCAACACCCTTAATTTGCAAGAGGGCACCGCGTACGTCAATTTTGAAGGGAAGAAGGATGACGAGTTTGTCATCAACTTCGGTCGCGAAAGCGCCCGTCTTACGCATCCAGCGCACTTTCGCGTGGAAATGGATGATGCGGAGGCAACGCTCGCGGTGCTGAAGGGCAGCGTCGACCTTCAAGGCCCATCCGGTTCGTTCGAGGTGGGCAAGAAGCAGACAGCAACTTTTGATCTCGCGGATAACGACCGTCACGAGATTGCCAAGAATTTCGAGCAGGATCCTTACGATAATTGGGACAAACAGCAGGCGCAGTATCATGATCGGTATTTCAACAACAGCTCCTACAGCAATTCCAATTACCCCTACAGCTACGGCGTCAGTGACCTGAATTACTACGGCAGCTACTATAACGTCCCGGGATACGGGAACATGTGGCAGCCCTACTTTGCAGGACCGGGTTTTGATCCTTTCATGAACGGCGCCTGGTGCTGGTATCCAGGGTACGGCTACACCTTCGTATCTGCTTACCCGTGGGGCTGGATGCCATATCGATACGGGACGTGGGTGTTCGTGCCGAACTTCGGCTGGGGCTGGCAACCGGGCGGCTGGAATACCTGGGCTACAATTCCGCGCACCATCAATCCTCCGAACCGCTTTGTGACTCCGCAGCCGCCGGTCACGGGTGGACGCCAGACGGTAGTCGTTGGCCACCCACCGGTGATGCCGGGTAACGCGCCCCGCAGGGTAATGATCACGCAAGGCTCGGCTGGCCTGGGAATTCCGCGTGGCACCGTGCGCAACTTGCCTGATATTTCCCAGCGAGTCGCCACGCAGGGAACTGCTACGGTGCGCACCGCGGCCCCAACGAGGAGCGTTTGGATGGGACCCAGCAGCGGCTCGAGTTCGCGCGGCATGGGCTCTTCCGGGCGCGTGAGTGCTCCGTCCCCGCACATGTCGGCACCGCATTCCTCGGCTCCGTCGCATTCGGCTCCCGCTTCTTCTTCGAAACACTGAGAAGCTGCAATTCCGTAGGGCGACCTTCGGGTCGCCCTTTCTGCTTTAGGAATTCAAGGCGCAGATTTCAGGAATGAGAATTGCTCAGCCGGGCAAGTCACCGCACCAGCACGCCCGCGTATCCCACTACCATCTGGCGGTCTCCAGAGACATCGCCGGAAGTGGCGTACTTGATGAGTTCTGCGGAAGTTGCCCCCAGGCGCTTGGTTGCGGTCAGCATGGCCACCGTCGGGCCGAAACCGCACATGCTGATGTCTTCGTTCATCACTACGTCATACAATCCGCGCGCATCGAGGGCCAGGATGCGCTCAATCGCCTTGTGATCCTTAACCCGCGTAACGCGATCAGACTCGTAGTGATTCATGTCGCTGGAGGCGATGATCAGCACCGGCTCACTTTGGGCAGCGACCACTTGCGCGAGGGCCTCCCCGAGTTTCTCGAGAGATTCAAAATGGCTTGTGCCCAGCGCTATGGGTACAAAACTCAATTGCGGCTGCCGGGCTTGCAAGAATGGGAGCTGAACTTCCGCTGCGTGCTCGGAGCGGTGCGCTTCCGGATCTTCGCTAAGCAGAGGAAACTGCTCTCGCAAAGTCTTGGCCAGCGACGAATCAATCGGCACGTCGCCTAGCGGTGTCTCCCATCCACCTTCGGTCATTATGGAGAGAGGCTGTCCCCGGCCGGTATGGTTGGGACACATCAGGATGACGCGGCGCGGTATCTGCACTCGCGCGAAAACCGCACCCGCGACGTGGCCGGAGTACATATAACCCGCATGCGGAGCTACACAACCCAGGCTCGGGATGGGCTGCTCCACACCGGCTTCATAGGTTTGTACCTCCGACAGCAGGATGTCGGGATCGCCGGGATAAAAGCGTCCTGCAACTGCGGGATGACGCACCCCTGTGCCCATAAAGGTTCCTTGATGACTTCAACTCCCGCTCGCGGTCGCCCCCTGCAACGCGCGGTACAGTGCCGCGCTCTTTTCTAACGACAGAGCTTCAGCGCGAACATTCGGCTTGATGCCGGCCTTCTCCAGCGCAGTTTTCAGGGTATTCGATTCGTACTCTGATTTCAGGTTGTTCCACAAAGTCTTCCGCTTCAAGCCGAATGACTGCTTTAAGAAATTGATAAATCCCTCTTCCGGAACATGCAATCGAGCCAGTTTGGAGTCCAGGGTGAGCCGCAGCACGGTGGAGTGAACCTTGGGTGGGGGAGCGAAAGCTCCCGGAGGAAGCGTGAAAAGCTTCTCGACTTTGCCGTAAAGCTGGGCGGTAGCCGAAAGCAAGCCGTAGTCTCGGCCTCCGGGCGCCGCCGCTATGCGGTCGGCCACTTCGCGTTGCACCATGATTACCAGCGTGGAGAAATATTCGCGAAATTCGAACAAGCGCAGCAGGATATCGGAGGTGATGTAGTAGGGAAGATTTCCCACCACGCGAACTTGTTCGGGCGTAAGCGTCAGTCCGGGGCGGGACGATCCCGGCTTGGGGCCAAACAGAGTGTGAAAGTCGATAGCAAGAATGTCGCCTTCGATTATTTCCACATTGGGTGTGGTGCCAAACTTCATGCGCAGCTGGGCGGCGAGCACGCGATCGAGCTCTATGGCAATGACCCGTCGTGCGCGGGGGGCAAGCAGGGAAGTGATATCTCCGCGTCCCGGTCCGATTTCGAGCACGGTTTGCTGCGAGATGTCGCCCAGCGCGTCCACGATGCGGGCTGCGGCGCCCTGGTCAGTCAGAAAGTGCTGCCCAAGCTTGGGCTTCCGATTCCGGACACCGCCGGCAGCTACGACCCTTGGCACGTTGACCCTCTTTCCGTTCGCCATTTACACTGACTGGTCATCCCCTGAATTGCGGCTGAGTGCGGCAAATAGTGTGCCACTGAGACCGCACGTATCATAATAGCTTGCCCGCTCGCTGCGGGACGTTTTTGGAGGCTGTCTTCATGCATATAGCATTCGCGGCATCGGAGTGCGTGCCTTTTTCCAAGACCGGCGGTCTGGCCGATGTGGTGGGAGCCCTGCCCCGGGCGCTGGCTGCGGCGGGCCATCAGGTCAGCGTGTACCTTCCGCGCTATCGCATGACTAAGCTTCCCGACGCGCAGACCGTGGTGCGCAGTGTGACCGTTCCGTTCGATGACCGCTACCGTTTCTGCTCGGTGGTGAGTGGCGGCAGCCATTCCGGCATAAAGTTTTACTTTGTGGATTATCCCCCCTACTCCGAACGCGATGCTCTATATGGCACCCCGGCAGGCGATTATCCCGACAACGCCGAGCGCTTCGCATTGTTTTCACGGGCTGTGCTTGAGGCCTCCAAGATCCTCGGCGTGCCCAACGTATTTCACTGCCATGACTGGCAATCGGCGTTGGTCCCGGTGATGCTCCGTACGCTCTATGCGGAAGACCCCGCATTCCGTGAGG
>QIAS01000259.1:6153-6634 GCA_003225615.1 Acidobacteriota bacterium
CATTCACAACATGGGATATCAGGGGCTGTTTCCGCCTGAGGTTTTGCCGCTGCTCCTGCTGCCCTGGGATTTGTTCACCATTTCCAAGATGGAATTCTTTGGGCAGGTAAATTTCCTGAAGGGCGCGCTCGTGTTCTCCGACTTCATCACCACGGTGAGCCGCAAGTACAGTCAGGAGATCCAGACTACGGAATATGGCTTTGGCCTGGAAGGCGTGCTGCGCAACCGTGCCTCCACGGTCACCGGCATTCTCAACGGTGTCGATTACGACGAGTGGAGTCCGCAGACAGACAAATTCATCGTAGCCCACTACTCGCCCGCAGACTTAAGCGGCAAAGCGAAATGCAAGCATGACCTGCTGGCCGCTTTTGGAGTGGATCACGCCGATCCCAAATCGCCGGTAATTGGCATTGTTTCCCGCTTTGCCGCGCAAAAGGGCTTTGACCTGATCTCTCAGATCATGGATCGGCTGGCGCGTGAA
>QIAS01000259.1:6772-7291 GCA_003225615.1 Acidobacteriota bacterium
GCCGTCCCGTTACGAGCCTTGCGGCCTGAACCAGATCTACAGCCTGAAGTACGGCACCGTGCCCATCGTGCGCGCGACCGGCGGCCTCGATGACACCATCGAACCCTGGGACGCTCGTACTGGCAGGGGCACCGGCTTCAAGTTCAGCGAGTACAGTGGCGAGGCGCTGCTACTGACCATCAGGCAGGCCCTGCAGGCCTACCGTGATCAGGCCTCGTGGCAGACCCTGATGCGCAATGGCATGAACAAGGACTTCTCCTGGAATGCTTCTGCCAAGGAGTACGTCCGCATCTACGAACGCGTACGGCAATTACGTGCAGTGAATTCAGCGCCTAATTCAACGCCGGAGCCTGAGCTGGTTTTGCGAGCTAAGTAAAGCAAGCCCGTCAAACCCGAACGCCGCATGTGCCTTCCTGACTCATGCGGCATTTCTGTTCTTCCGGTGCATCGGGTTGGTAAAATCCGCTTAGCCGCCCCACTCTAATGCCAGAGTTCACCAAGACCATCTTCCACGTCGAC
>QIAS01000260.1:0-2206 GCA_003225615.1 Acidobacteriota bacterium
CGCGCATGGCCAGGTATTATTCGTGCTTGCCAAACAAACAAGACTTGAGATTGAGGAGATTTCTATCTGTTTGGAGAGTCGCGTATCTGTTGGGATACGCAGGAACGACGCTGGCGCGGTCGAGGTTGATTCGTCAGAAGCGATTCTGCGTTTATCTTCTCTACGCCGAAGCAGTATTCAATCATAAGCGTTCAGGAACGACACTAGCGAAACTATGGCAGCTTATTTGCTTCCGTGGTCGTTCAGAGTTGCGGGTTTCGAGGCGGTGCTAACGGAGGCCGGTCGCAACACCGCTTCACACAGCCCGATTCTCCTTCGAAGACGCGCTATGAAGGTTCACGGCGCATAGAGGGATCGGCTTCACTTAAGAGTCGCTGGGGCGGCTCATGGGTACATCAAGGTTGACCTGAAAAGGAGAAGGGACACATGAAGCATCTCACACGAATGATCGGTTACGCGGTGCTGCTGTTTTTTGCTACAGGAATCTGTCAGGCAGCTAAGCAAACCGGGGCCTTGCTCGAAATAAAAGGGACAGTGTCACAAACACTGGGGGAGTTTACTACGATAACCCGCGATGTAGACTTGCTAGTGCCCGATTCACAAATTCACTCCGGCGTGTCGCGGATCAGTCCTTGCGACAGTCTTTCCAGTGACTCTTATGTGCTACAGGGCGGTTCGCCCACGGGGTGCGATAACGAATCCGGCTTCGAAGGCAGCTTTGAAACCACGCAATCGCCGGGCAAGTACAGATTCAAGGGGGCGGCTACATCTACGCAGCCCGCATATCAATTCGACGTTCAGACGTCCTACCAGAGTGGTGAGGTTTGTAGCAACAATGGAGTTTGCGCTAGTCCCGACACTGGGTTTCTACAAGTTACTAATAGTGGCCCGTCGAGCTTCAGTGGCGTAATCTCTCTCAGCGGCAATGCAGGAATTACCGGCACCCCAGGTTGCCCGTTCAGCAATACACAGCCTTTAGCCAGCCTGTTGTTTGGAGGCGACTCTGAGTCTCCGCCACTCGCCCAAAATCAATCCGCAGTTCTCGCACTGTCAAGTGACAGTAGCGGCTGCGGGGGATTTCAAAGCGACACGACCGCGGGACAAATCCGCCCGGTGGCCCCCGGTAAGACAACTGTTCTGCTGGCAAACGGTCCGCTGACCCAGAGCATTACCCTTCCTAGCGGCACGACCATGAACTGTCCCGGTTCACCCGCCGTGGCTGCTATGCGAGACGTTCTAAAACTCGTAGACCCATTAGTGTTCAATCCCACGGTCGCGAATGGCAACCCGGGAAACACCGCCCTGTTTGGCGGATCCTCAATCCCAGGGCCGCCCGATGCAAACCCGCATTGCACACTTGTCACCAGCTCCAAATGCGCCATTCTAGTGAACCAGTGTTTCGACTCGGCAGGCAACCAGTTCCAGGATTGCAAGTGTATTGCACCCCCGGCGGGCACTTTGATCGGCCTCGACTCGGTGTACGGGAACACGGTGGATCCTAAGAACCCGGCCTACGTGATCGCGCAAGATGATGCCGCCCACCAGCAACTCCTCCCTCCGCCACTGGGACCCGATTGGACAAACGTCACCAAGAACTTTCAGCCAGGGTGCACCAGTCCGCCTTGCGGCGGTGGGGGAGGTGTTTTGCGTCTCAACGGTCAGGAGTCGGTCATCGACCTGAATCTGACCTGCCAAATCTTGACATTCGGGATCACCCCGTCCACTGTGAGCGCGGGCGGTCAAGTTAACGTTGCAGGAGACATCCAAGGTTGCCCTGCCTTGGCTGGCTCGTCCAGTAGTGGGTTAATCACGTTCACGTTTGAAGGCCCAATGAGAAACTCGGCAGGTGTCTGTAAGTCGTCGAGAATATCAATTCCGCCGCCTCCACCACCTGGGGGGCAGCAGACTGGGTTCCCGGTACAATTGCCGGCGTCCGGCTTCAACTTGCCTTTCAGTTTCAATGTGCCGGTTCCGAGCAACTCCTGCACTGGAAAATTTAAGTTCTCGACCACCATAAAGTCAGGCACGGTGTTTTATAACGATTCGGTCGCACTTAGAGTGCAGTGAAGTGTTGCGTCTAAACAACTGAGCCGGGCAACCCTGCCCGGCTCTTTTTTTGTCCGATTGTTCTCGTACCAACCCGAGATTGTTGCTCAATCGCGCAGATCGACAGTGGTTTGTGACCAGTCCTTCCGACGGATGCGTT
>QIAS01000260.1:2225-15862 GCA_003225615.1 Acidobacteriota bacterium
TGCCCAGCGGATGGCTTCGGTGTAGATAGTCTGTATGTCGGAACGCTCCAGCAGGTGGTCCGCTCCCGGTTCGCTTTTGATTTCATCCAGCAGGCGCAGGGCTTCGCGATACTGCCGGGTGTCACCCGAGGAATTTCCGGATAGGCGGAGTAGGGTCCCCAACAGGTAATGGATCCTGGCGCTCTGCATGCGCAGGCCCAGCTTCTCGGTGTTTCCCAGGCTTTGCTCCAGTTGCTTCCGGGCGCGCGCATAGCTCTTGTTATTCACCATAGCCTGCGCCAGATAGATCGAGCATTCAACCGAGAGTTGTCGTTGGCCGAGGGCATTCGCCTGCTCCGACAGGCGGGCAAATTCGGTGCTCACAGCCGCGGAGTGTCCCTCTCCGAGCGTTGCTTTGGCCAGATTGATCTTGGAAATGAGGACCACGTCTGGTTGATTGCCCTGCGAAGCTGCCCGTGACGCTTGCTCGTACATTGCTTTCGCGCCGGGCACGTTCGCGGCATAGAAGAGCACGTCACCACGTGTGTTAAGGATGGTCGCCTGCAGCGAACTGTTCGTCAGCTCCCGCGCCAACTTCTCCGCTTCGTCCAGAGGCTTGCCGGCTTCACTCCCTCTTCCAGCCTCCGCCAGGAACCTGGCTAAATCATTAAGAGACTGCGCCAGCTCAATACTGCGGTTACCTGCATCCCGAAGTGGTTTGAGCGCGTCTTGCATGGCATTGATCGCGGCCCCATAGTGGCCTTGGCGCTCGAACAGAAATGCCATGCTGTGCGACAGTGAAGCCGTGCCCTGGTTATCGCCGGCCTTCCTGTAGAGGTCCAGTGCTCTCATGAAATCTGACATGGCCGGCTCGTCCTGTCCCAGGTTGGCATAGGCTATTCCCCGGTTATGCAGAGTTTCGGCGATCGCGCCCGGGACATTTAGTTTTTCCCGCAACTGCAATGCCTGCTCGAAATAGGTGAGAGCTTCCTGGTTGTCGGCACGACTGAGGTAAAGATTCCCGATGTTGTTTAAGCACAGGGCCTGATTGTTTTCATCACCTGAATCGCGCTGAATTTGCAGCGACTCCTTATACATCTTCAGGGCTTGCTCGTGCTGCCCCCGGTCCAAATATAGGTTGGCAATGTCGATCAGGGTATCGCCTGCTTCCTTCCTGGCCCCGATTTCACGTTCAATTTGGAGTCCGCGATTGTAGCTAGCCAGGGCCAAGTCAGACTTGCCCGTCAGGGCCTGCACTTGAGCGATACTGCCGAGCGCGGAAGCCATAGCGCGCTTCTGCCCGATCCTGGTGTTGATGTCCAGCGATTCCTGATAACTGCGCAGGGCTTCGTCGGGTTTGTTTAGCAGGCGATAAGCAATCCCCATCGCCAGCAGAATCAATCCCTTTTCTTCCTGGTTGTCTACCTGGATGGCGAGACTTAGGCCTTTGGTCAGCGGATCGAGCGCGGCTTGGGGGTTACCGCTCATGATCTCGACTGCACCCATTTGCCACAGCGCCCGGATGTTTTTGGGATCGGCTAGCAAAATCTTTGAGAACAGGGCACGAGCTTTATCGTAGTCGCCCTGATCTCGAAAGAGGCTACCCAGGGCGTACTGGACGTCAGAGTTATCGGGCTGGGTCTTGGACAAATTTTCGTACGCCTCAACAGCTTTGTTGTTGTCTTTGACGATGCGGGCATGCGTGGCTTGGATAACGTATTTCTCTGCCAGCGGCAGTTGCTGCGCCAGTTCCACTGCTTTGCGGGAAGCCTGTTCTGCATCATCGTCGTAGCCCAGCGCAGAGTCGGCGTCCGCTAAACGGGAATAGGCGAGAGCGAATTGCGAATCGGTTTTTATCGCAGCCTGGAAATCCTTAACTGCTTCTAGGTTCTTGCCCTCCCTCAGCAGTTGCAGCCCCAGGGTGTATTCGCGCAGCGCCGCGGGCGATTTTGAGTCGGGCTGGTACGACGCAGCCTTTAATTCTGAGAGGATGTCCGGAGATAGCGAAAGGTTCTGGCGGATGGATTCGGCCAGTCGATCAACGGCCTCCGGGATATCCTTCTCACTGACACCTTCAATTTTCAGTGGCACACGGCGGTCATGTCTCAGGTCCAGGAGCGTGGCATCAATTCGAATCTGATCGTTTACCTTCGCATATTCTCCCCACAACAGAGTGTTGGACCTGCTGCTTTCGGCCATGTGACGCAGCGTCGCCTCATCGAAGCCGGCGTCGGTCGGTATGCGCAGATCGAGGAGAACTTGATGAACACGGTCCGGAGACAGGTTACGCAACCGGGAAGACTGTCCCACGTCCGTGGTGAGCATTTCCTCAAGACTGGGACCTAGCCAGTCCAGGCTGGCATCACCAGAGGCGTTGTGGAAGGGAAGAATAGCCAATGAAACAACCGGGGTGACCGGTCCCTGCTTCGCCGTGGGCGTGAAAAGTTGGTGCCGGAACAGCACGACTGCGATCGCCAGCACTATTACAGCCAGAATGCTTCCGACTACTATTGCCAGACTGCTTCCCAGCAGTGGTTGGGAAAGTGTTCGGGTCCAAATGTTCGATCGCCGCTCAATCTCTTCAGCCCTGGCCGTCGCAAACGGCCGGACCGCGACGTCTTTCCCTTCCCAGGCATTCAGATCAGCCACGATTTCGGACGCATGCTGATAGCGCAGATTGGGATCCCGCTCCAGGCACCTGCTCACCACGGTGCTCAGTGCCTGCGGAATAGAACTGTCTTCCTTCGACGCCACTGGCGCGGGTTCGTGCGTGCGCCGGACAAGGCTGGCTAGTGCGCTCTCAGCCCGATACGGCATCTTGCCGGTGAGCAGTTCGTAGAAAATCAGTCCGACGGCAAACAGGTCCGAGCGATGGTCCAGGGGCTTTCCCAGCGCTTGTTCCGGCGACATGTATTCAAGTGTTCCCACCATTGCGCCGGTCTGGGTCATGCCGACGCCTTCCACCGTCCGAGCCAGTCCGAAATCCATTACCAGCACGCGCCCGCCGGCGTCCCGCATAATGTTTTGCGGTTTCAGATCGCGGTGAATCACGCCAACGCCGTGTGCCGCCTCCAGCGCCAGACACACCTGCCGCATGATTTCCACGGCCTCTTGCGGCGCAACCTTCTGTTTCTCCCAGATTATGGAGCGAAGGTCTCGGCCTTCCACATACTCCATCGTGATGAACTTCACGCCATCGGCTTCCGCCAGATCGTGTATGCGGATCACGTTCTTATGCGTGACCTGGCGCGCGAGAATGAGTTCCTGCTTGAAGCGTCCTATAAGGGCGGGGTTGTTGGCCAGGTGAGGACGGATAACTTTGACAGCGACAATCTGATTCACTTCGCGATCTTTAGCTTTGTATACAGCCCCAATGCCACCTTGGCCGAGCAATGCAAGAATCTCGTAGCGCTGGCCTAAAACGCTATGCTGCTGCAGAACGTCGGTCGCGGATTCTTCTGTGCTCCGTGGCACCATGATGACGCGAGCGGAGTCCGCGCCAATGTCTCCGGTCAGCATGGTGGGCGCTTCCGAAGCAGAAGTAGCATTGGAGGAGGATTTGTCACTGGGCGAAGGTCTTCCCGGCGTGTCTGCAGCGACCGTGACCTGGTCTTCTATCCGGCGTCGTTCGGGTTCCGACATGCTCCTCCCTCAATTCGGAAGAACGGGAAAGCGGTCGCGACTTGCGGCAAGGCACCTTGTAGGCGACATGGGCGACTGCGAGTGACCGAAGTATAACGCCAGGTAGTCATCCTGTCAGCGCTTTTGCCTCTTGAACATGCTGGAGAAACTGTCCGGCCCGCATATATCATTACCCCCCGAACATTTGGAGGATGAGATGAAACCAATGCTTTTTGTCGTTTTGCTGTGTGCCAGCATCCTGGCTGCGCTGCCTGCGCCCTCGACACAAAATGCATTTAGCCCGGATCAGGTTCAATTTGGCCCAGTCCCGCCATTTGTCCCGCCAGGCGCACAACTTGCCGTGCTGGAAGGCGACCCCACCGCGCCCAGTGGAGACTTCACGGTTCGCCTGAAGATGCCCGACGGTTACAAGATCCCGCCGCATTGGCATCCCAAGCGTGAGAACGTGACCGTGATCTCCGGAAGACGACGGCAAGATGATGACCTTCGGACCCGGCCAGCTTCGCCTACCTTGACCCCGACATGCATCATTACGCCATGGCCAGCGGCCCAGCAATAGTTCAGGTGCATGGAATGTCACCGCTGCAATTCAATTATGTAAATCCCAGCGACGATCCGAGCAAGAAGAAGTAGCGGGAACGAGAAGTAGTAATGTTGAGTAAGCCCGCGCAGCAATAGAACGTCGGCAACGATGCAAGCTGCGAGTCAGGAGTGCGACGACTCCAGCCCCGAAGGGGCGGCATAGGAAAGCCCGGTACGTAAGTGCCGGGTTAACTATCCACATGACCGAGCCCCGCGAGGGGCGGCACTCTGCGCGTTAAGAAACTCCCAGGTGGACTTTCCGCGCAACATTGACCGTCAGCCAATCCGCCCTACCACACCGCTCGATCCTGTTATCATGCAAGCCGAAGGAGTCGATTATGGGCAGTCTGGCTCTACTGCAATCGCTGAAAGAAAGTGTCCTTTCCCAGGCCAACGTCAAGACCATTTATGGCGATCCGATTGAAACTCAAGGCAAGACTATCATTCCCGTAGCCAAGATTACGTACGGCTATGGCGCCGGCGCCGGCACTGGCGGGGTAGGCGATACCAGCGCGAAGGGCGAGGGTGGCGGCGGAGGCGGAGGCGTGCGCGCGGTCCCAGTTGGGGTTATCGAAGTCAGCGACCAGCCCACCCGCTTCGTTCCTATCAGCGACCGCAAGAAGCTTACTGGAGCTGTGTTGCTCGGACTCGCGTTGGGTATGTTGATGAGCCTAAGACGCAGATGACAACACCGTTGCTTAGGGCTTTTATGGCGGATTAGAACGTCCCATCAAAAATCAACAATCAAGAATCAGAACAAACTGAGTTGCTCTTCCGACTGTGTTGGATGGCTTCTGCGGCTATACCGTCCAAATTCATTGCCAAAACGGTACTTGGCCCGCAACCGCGCCATCAGCTGCGAAACCCGCTTGTGATAAGCCTGGGGCAGGAATGCCCGCGAATTGAATCGCTCGCGATAACTCTCGACCAGCTGCGGGAATTGCTTTTCGAGGAAGGGAAGAAACACGGCCGCCGAGCACGGTTTCAGGAACAGAGGATTGGCATAAATATATTTCCCTCCCGCCTCGGCCGTCGACTTCACCAGCATCTCCAGATCGCGTGGCGAGTCGGTGATCCCGGGCACCACTGGAGCACAAATCACCCCGGCGTTGAGTCCTGCCGCCGTCAGCTTGCGCAATGCCTCCAGTCGGAGATCAGGCCGCGGCGCTCGCGGTTCAAGGATTCGCGCCAGATCTGCATTCAGTGTGGTAACAGTAATATTCAGAAAAAGCTGGTTGTGCTCCGCTAGCCGCTGCAGGACGTCAATATCGCGCAGCATCAAGTTTGACTTGCTAACGATCCCCACTTCCAGTCCGCGATGTCGCGCCAGTTCTTCCAGAATGGCTCGCGTGACTTCGTAACGGCGTTCGGCGGGCTGGTATGGATCGGTAGCGGTACCAATCGCAATTTCTTCTCCGGTTTTCACATGCCGCAGTTCCTGCCGCAGCAGCTCCGCCGCATGTTCCTTCACATAGATTTTTCGTTCAAAGTCCACCCCATCCCGCATCTCCATGAACTCGTGCGTATATCGCGCATAGCAGTATTTGCAGGCAAACTCGCAGCCGCGATAGGGATTAATGGTCCAGGTAAACGGCATTCGCGCACTGGTGCAACGATTCAGCAGAGACCGGACCGGCAGCGTGAAATATTCGACATCGTGCCCCTGGCGAAGCGACTCCCCATGCGCCGCCAAACGGGCAATGCCGACCAGCGGCTTTTCTTTCACTGGAGAGAGAAGGGGTAGGGAGGCCATGGACATATTCGCCTTTTGTTCGCTATATCATAATTTGCCGTAGCGGGTCCGTCAAGCTGCCTGCTATAGGTTCCTCTGCTTCTGGGATACGCGCCTCGGGGCCTGCACTCCGCGTTCCTGAACGTCAGGAGGCGTCAGATCTTCCCGCTGCGGATCAGGAGCCGACGGTGATCATTTTCTCTACCTTACCGGTGGGTACAGCCAGGGCGGCAATAACAACGAGCGTGGCGTCGTCTTGCAGCTTCGAGTCGCAGAACTTTTTTACCTCGCCCAACAATTGAGCATTCATCTCAAAGGGCGCCTCGTACGCGACGCTCTTCACGATATTGACCAACCGCTCCTCGCCGCCGAACTCTTCGCCATCGAGCTTTGCGGCTTCTGTGATGCCGTCTGTGAACAGCAGCAACCGGTCTCCGGGTGCGAGTTGCACCACTGAATCCTGGTACTGCCAATCGGGAAAAACTCCCAGCAACGCACCCCCGTTATCGAGCCGCTTCACCGCACCCGAGTTGTTGATCAGTATGGGCCGGGAATGCCCGGCGCTGGTGTACTGCAACCTCTGACGTTCTGCGTCGAGAACTCCATAGAACAGAGTCACAAATTTGCCGGATGGGATATTACTGCAGAGCACGGAATTGACCCGGTTGCACAACCACGAAGGGGTAGCCGATTTGGAGGCAAAGGCCCGCACGGTGGCCTGCACATTCGCCATCAGTAACGCGGCTGAGACACTCTTACCGACCACATCGGCGATGCAAACTGCGAGTGTGCTTTCGCTAAGCTTGATGACATCGAAATAATCCCCTCCCACGATGCGTGCCGGTTCCCATGCGCCGGCAATCTCGAAACCTGCGATTTGCGGTATTTCCTTGGGCAGAAGCTGCTGCTGTATTTCCCGCGCGCGCTGCAATTCTTGATCCTGCAGTTCGCGTTGTGCCATTTCCGATTGCACGGTTCGTTGGAGCTCGCGATTGCGCTGCTCCAAACGACGTTTGGTAGTCAAGAACAGTCTGCAGCACAATCCCGACAATGAGGTTGGCGATGGCGGGAAATTTCCAGCTTGTCCGCTGATAATTCCAAAACAATCTCCACGGGGGGAAGACCTGGAAATGTCCGCCACCCGGCCGCGTGTCGATCCAGAAGACAATCGTGGTCGCTAATACGACTGCCAAAGGTGTAATCGCCAGCAGTAGAGTCAAATACGTCGGCCACGGGAACTGGGCTCTGCGCTGTTGGCTGTAAAGAAATTCCAGCTGGTCTAGCAGGTACAACGTGACATTGCCCAGGCACAGCGAATAAATCAATGTGACGCTGACGGGTGAGGGTTGTCCTATTGCCCAGAATATCGCGTAGACGATGACCGCAACCACGATAAGCAGCTGCTGCCGCTCAATGAAGCGGAGCACCGCTGGCGACATGGCATAAGAGTTTCATATCTTGGACAACGGATTCTACAGCTTCACCAAGAAACGTTCTGTGATGCAGGTTACACCTGTTTGCGTGGGTCATGATGACAACGCTTAGTTTCAACAACGTGCGAGGACGGCTCACTTGCCGCGCCCCCGATGGGGTTGTAGCATGGAAGGTTTGAGGATTCATTTCTGAGCGTTCCATACAGGAGGCATTTATGGCGACCGACATCATGACTGGCCCGACCATTTTGGGCAGCACCACCCGAACCAAGGTCTTTAAGAACTTCATTGACGGTGAATGGGTGGAGTCCACGACCGGAGAAACTTTTGAGGATCGCAATCCCGCTGACAGCCGCGAAGTGGTGGGAATTTTCCAAAAATCGGGCAAAGACGACGTGGATGCCGCTATTGACGCCGCCCGGCGCGCCTTCGCCAAGTGGCGCCTGGTTCCGGCGCCGCGCCGCGCCGAAATTGTCTACAAAGCGGCCGAGATGCTGATCGAGCGCAAGGAAGAATGCGCCCGGGACATGACGCGCGAGATGGGCAAGATCCTCAAAGAAACCCGCGGCGACGTGCAGGAAGCCATTGATACGGCCTACTACATGGCTGGCGAAGGACGCCGCCTTTTCGGTCCGACTACGCCGTCGGAATTGCCTAACAAGTTCGCCATGGCGGTGCGCCAGCCGCTAGGTGTCTGCGCCATGATCACGCCGTGGAATTTTCCCATGGCAATTCCTTCCTGGAAGCTTCTGCCTGCGATTGTCTGCGGCAATACGTGCGTCATAAAGCCCGCGCAGGATACGCCGCTCTCGACTTTCAACCTGGTGCGCACGCTGGCCGATGCGGGAGTGCCGAAGGGCGTGGTCAATATCGTCACCGGCTTCGGATCCAGGATTGGCGCGCCCTTGATGGAGCACCCTGACGTCCGGGCAATTTCGCTGACCGGTTCTACCGAAGTAGGCCGTATCGTGGGTACAACCGCCGCCAAGAGCTTCAAGCATTGCTCGTTAGAACTTGGCGGAAAAAATCCCATGATCGTGCTCGACGATGCCAACCTCGATCTCGCCATTGATGGCGGGCTGTGGGGCGGATTCGGCACCACTGGCCAGCGTTGCACTGCCACCAGCCGCATCATCGTGCAGAAGGGCGTTTACAACGAGTTTGTCGAGCGCTACGTGCGTCGCGCCAAAGGCCTGAAGGTGGGGAACGGGCTCGATGAAACGGTGGACATGGGGCCTGCCATCAACGAAGCTCAATTGAAGACTGACCTCAGCTATGTAGATATCGGTAAAGACGAGGGCGCGAGACTGGTGTGCGGCGGCAATCGTCTGAGAGACGGCGAGTACCAGTACGGCTGGTTCATGGAGCCGACCGTATTCATCGACGTCGATCCCAAGATGCGCATTGCGCAAGAAGAGATCTTCGGCCCGGTGGTCTCGATCATTCGCTGCGACAACCTCGAGCACGCCATCGCGATCGCCAATGACATCGAGTACGGACTCTCGTCGGCGCTCTACACCAGAGACGTGAACAAGGCGTTCGCCGCCATGCGTGACCTGGAGGCGGGCATCACCTACATCAATGCGCCTACCATCGGCGCCGAAGTACACCTGCCGTTTGGTGGAGTGAAAGCCACGGGAAATGGCCATCGCGAAGGCGGTATCGGCGCGATTGATTTTTACAGCGAGTGGAAGTCGGTTTATGTGGATTATTCCGACCGGCTGCAGAAAGCGCAGATCGACCGGCCGGAGTAAAGTGCCTTAAACCGACGAGTACGCTGAGATCGCCGAAGACTTACAGGTTGCTCGGCGGTAACTGACTTTTACGTGAGTCGCCAAATGCCCACAACCCAAATCCGCGAAATTACCGCCGCTGCCCGCCTGGATAATGTTCGCTACGCTATACGTGATCTCGCTTGCGTAGCTGACGAAGTCGCCATTCAAGGACACAAAATACTGCCCCTGAATATCGGCGATCCCATCACCTTCGATTTCCAGACCCCTCGTCATCTGATAGAGGCCGTCCATAAGGCCATGCGTGATGGAAAGAACGGGTACGCCCCGTCATCCGGCATCAAGGAAGCGCTGGAGGCGATTCGTGGGGAGGCCGCACGCAAAGGCATAAACACGGTCCAGGACGTCTTCGTCACCTCAGGCGTGAGCGAAAGTTGGCTGCCCTGGTCAATCCGGGAGAAAACATTCTTACCCCGAGCCCGGACTACCCGCTGTATTCGGCCGTGTTGGCGAAGCTGGGCATCGAGCTGAATACCTACGACCTCAACGAAGAAGACGGGTGGCAGCCGGATCTGCTGGATATTAAGCGGAAGATTACTCCCCGCACCCGCGCGATTGTGCTCATCAATCCGAATAATCCCACAGGATCGGTCTGCTCGCGCAAAATGCTGGAGCAGCTTGCGGAATTGGCGCGCCAGCATAACCTGGTGCTTTTCGCCGATGAGATTTACGACAAGCTAATTCTGGATGACGACCAGCACATCGCCCTCGCGGCCGTGGCGCCTGACGTGCCCGTGGGTACGTTTGGCGGACTCTCCAAGAATTACCTGGCCCCGGGATCGCGCATCGGTTGGGGAGTAGTCAGTGGCGAGGCAGCGGCCGTGAAGCCATATGCCGAAGGCATTGGGAAATTGTTGCGCTCCCGGCTGTGCGCAAACCATCCCGAGCAGTACGCGATCAAGGCCGCGCTGGAAGGTCCGCAGGATCATCTACCTGAAGTGCGGAAGAAACTGCGCGTCCGCCGCGATCTCACGGTGAAGTGGTGCAATTCCACGCCGCGCGTGAGTTGCGTCTCCCCCCGTGGCGCGTTCTACGCCTACCCGCGTCTCGACATCCCCGAGGGCGACGCATCCAGAAACATGTATTGGTAGTGCACGGCTCCGGCTTCGGTCAGAAGGCCGGCACCAAGCACTTCCGCATCGTGTTCCTGCCGGACGAGAAGACGCTGAAGAATGCCTACTCGGCTATCGCTGAGTTTATGCGCGAACGCTACCCGTAGAGACGCGGCTCGCCGCGTCTCGGCTGTTGCACTTTTGAGATGTGGGTCAGGATGTTCTGATACGCCGGTGGTGGGGAGTAGATTCGCCTAACGCAAGGCCGAGCTGAATGTCGGCTTACCTTCCGCAAGTCCTTTGATGGTGAGCAGCATCTTTCGCTCCATCACAAAGTGGGCGGGTTCCCAAAACAGCAAGCCTGCAAGCCGCTCTCTGACGGTCTTCGGAGGACCGTTACGCACGCGAGCAATCAGCCGCGTTGTGCGAGGTCCAGTGGGTACTAGCGTGAAACTCCAAAGCCCTTCCTGACCGCGGCCTCCGGCCTGAATGCGGCTCCAGTCTGCCGGCATCACCATCGCAAAGGAGCGGTGCGGTTCCACGACAGCCGCGATCATCTTGCCCTGGGCCTCGAAATGTCTTGGTGTTGCAAACCAGACCGTCTCGCCCTGAGTTCGCGCAGGCCATTCGGGAACGATTCTTTCAATCTTCGGCATCTCACATCCGATCGAGTTCTCCAACCATGTGTAACTGTAGAACCCGCTGCGATCCTGCCCGATCTGCATGATCCATGGCCAGATGTCTTCCGGTGCCGCATGAATGGTTATCGCGTGAGTAGCTTGCCCACTGCCGTTGGGCAGTAGCTCGTCTCCTGGCATTGAAGCCGCCAGTTCTGCCGGGGTTGCCCCCCAACCTTGATGCCAGGAACGAAGCCCGGCGAAGTAGACAACTGTGAAAATAACGAGAGCCACAGCACCGGCGAGCAGAAATCTCCGAAATGCGCTTTTCATAGCGTGCTCACTTCCCTGGTGAAGACCTGGTTAAGAGGTTAGAGGCGGGTAGTCACCCTCGTCGGTGATCGGCATCACTCAAATGGGTGAACTCCGGCGCAGGTCAAGCGACTCACACGCCCACCGGGAAGGGCTTGTTGTGAGGCTCTGTGGTCAAAGTGAGTCCGGTAAAGCGCCCCTGTAAAAGCGACATCAATCCCGTATACCAGTAGCCCACCACAAACAGAATCAGGAACGGAACTGTAAGGTAGTTCTCGTTGTCCATGGCATAGTAAACCGTGAGCGCAAAATATCCGCCAATGAGCAATTCCACCCACGGCACCCATCCCAGGCGGCGACGGTACGTGGTCGAGCGAATCTTGTCTTTCTTGGTTTCCACCCGGTACTTGGGGGTGCGGGTAAATTCTGTCTGATGCCCGAAAAGCGCTTCCAGCACGGCGCGCGTGTTGGTGATGGTCATGCCGATGCCCAGAGCCATGAGAAATGGAATGTAGAGCAGAGCCCGCGGCCAGGTTTTGGGAAACAACTCCTTTTGCGAAACCAGGTAGAAACTGGAAATGGAAAACGTTGAAGCCAGAAACAAGGGCAAATCGATGATGAGGATCTGGAACGTTCCCTGGTAAAAGCGAATGATCATTGCAGGCAGCAGCAGCACTGAGAGCAAAATCATCAGCGGGTAACTCAGGTTGGCGGTCAGGTGATACCAGGCCTCCAGTTTGACGCGGAAAGGCTCGTCGCTTTTCAGGACCCGCGGCAAAATCTTCTTCCCAGTCTGGATTAATCCCTTGGCCCAGCGTGCCTGCTGCGTTTTAAACGCGGTCATCTCAACCGGCAGTTCGGCGGGACACTCCACATCTTGGAGATAAATAAATTTCCAGCGTAAGCGTGTCATGTTGCCAGCCGCCCGACTCTTCGATCGCGCACCGCCGCCAAAGCCCGGCAGTCCCGTTGAAATTGAAGAAGACACCACTGGAAGCTCGCCCGGAGTGCTCCAGCACAAAGTGGCCATCGAGCAAGATCGCCTCGACTTCGGTCAGAAACGAATAATGCCGGTTGATGTGCGTCCAGCGCGTCTGGACCATGCCGATTTTCGGGTCGGTAAAATGATGAACGGTCCGCAAGAGGAAATCTTCCGGAGGAACAAAGTCGGCATCAAAGATAGCCACGAACTCGCCTTTGGCAGTTTTCAGGCCTTCTGCAAGGGCCCCCGCCTTGAAGCCTTCACGATTGCGACGACGGTGGTAGGTAATGGGATGACCTAGGGCGGCGTAGCGCTCTACCAGTCCACGCGCAACGGCAATGGTTTCGTCAGTGGAATCATCCAGCACCTGGATATCGAGCTTCTCGCGGGGGTAATCGAGGCGGCAGACCGCGTCCACGAGCCGCTCGATTACGTATTGCTCATTGAATATGGGAAGCTGAACTGTTAGTCGCGGCAGCTCAGAAAACTTTTCTGTCGGCTCCGTTGTCCGCTTTTTCTTGTTCTTGAAATAGAGGTAAACCAGGATGTAACGGTGAACGCCGTAAGAGGCCAGCAGAACTAGGACTACAAAATAAGGTATCAGCAACATCAGATCGAAAGCATTGGCGTGATAGGCGTTCTTGAAAGTCTGATCGAGGAAATGCGTACGAAAATAGTGCGTGAGACCGCGAGAAGCAGCCAGAGCGGCGAAGTTTAGGAAGCACGAAATGGGCGCGGCGGTCAGCAAGTTCTTTCAATCAGAACAGCACAAACTGACTATTTTAATCGACCTAAGATGCGTAATGCTGCTGAGAGGTTCATTTCCCTGTTATTTCTTGGTTTTACCGGGATAATTGAAGCTTGAAAGGAGCCCGCAATCAAAATGGAGTACTTGCTCCCGGCAGCGAACAGTTCCGAAATCCGGGGCCGTTTTTCTATAAAAACCCGACCTGAATTTAATTCAGGAAGTACGTCCTATACAGCGTATCCCTCTGTACCGGCCGGAAGCCCGCATCGCGAATAATGCGGCGTAATTCTTCTTCGGTCGTGCAGTTGGTCACGCCCGCTGCCCGCACCACATTTTCCTCCAGCATGACCGAGCCCACGTCGTTCCCACCAAAACGCAAGCCAAGCTGGCAAACTTTGAGGCCCTGGGTCACCCAGCTGGACTGTACGTTCAGGAAATTTGAAAGATAGATGCGCGCGATTGCTAGCATCTTCAAATACTCGACTGCGGTAGCCTCATCCCAATGCCGCCCGCCGAGCGCAGTGTTGGCGGGTTGAAAAGTCCATGGAATGAAAGCAGTGAAGCCACCGGTTTCTTCCTGCAATTCATAAAGCCGCTGCAGATGATTGAGGCGATGCTCGAATTTTTCTCCCACCCCAAACATCATCGTAGCCGTAGTTCGCATGCCCAGCTGGTGCGCTGTGCGATGCACGTTGAGCCAATCATCTGTAAGGCATTTCAGCCGCGCAATGCGATAGCGAACTTCATCATCCAGAATTTCGGCGC
>QIAS01000260.1:15921-17811 GCA_003225615.1 Acidobacteriota bacterium
CGCTGTACTCAGCGATGGCAATGATCTCCGAAGCCGAGTAGCAGTGCAGATGAACCTGCGGAAAGCGTTGCTTGATGCCACGCAACATCTTCTCGTGCCAATCAATCTTCAAGTCCGGATGCAGGCCGCCCTGCATCAGCACACCGGTGCCGCCCAACTCCACAGTTTCGCGAATTTTGTCGTAAATGGTTTCGAAATCAAGAATGTATCCTTCTTTTGCCTGGGACCCCTTGAGGGGACGATAGAAGGCACAGAAAGTGCAGTACTCCGTACAGAAATTCGTGTAATTAATGTTGCGATCAATAATGTAAGTGACCACGCAGTCGGGATGCAGCTTGCGGCGAACCGCATCAGCCTCCATGCCGATGCCGATCAGATCGTCTGAGTGGAACAGTTCCAGAGCTTGTGGTTGGGTCAGGCTCATAGCCAGATCACATTTACCTGTGACAATTCATTTTAACGGAGCGAGAGGGGCGGCGTCCAAACAGCCCTTACTTCACGCCACCTTACGGCGAGAGACCGGTTTGGAGCGCTTCTTCAGTTGTGTGGCATTCTTCTTGCGAAACTGCAGGTATTGAACCAGCGCGACGATCCCGCCAATCACCGCCAGTCCGATTAATGTCAGCAAGGCTGGCTTGTAGTAACGGGAGAAGAACGCCACGATGTGCCGGCCGTAGTGCGCCCCGAGAAAGGCAACGATGGTGAAACGAATGCCACGCCCCACCGCCAGCGCTGCCAGGAATTTCTTGCGCGGATACTGCATCGCCCCGGCCGCCAGCAAGGCGGGCACAATAGGAAAAGGCGGCGGCAGCATAGCCGGGATTGCGACCGCACCGAATCCCCAGCGCTCGAACTTTTTGTAGACCTTAGCTACTTTTTGCGGGGGAAACTTACGTTTCAGCGCTTCCTTCCCGCCTTTACGTGCCAGACGGTAGGTGAGATACCCGCCGATGACGGCCCCCAGAGTTGCCATGAACGCGTAGTAGGGCCAAATTTCGCGATTTCTCGCCGCCAGCCAGATGGTAAGAACATCCATGCTGCCCGGCAGGGGGATTACGGAATTGTCCGCCAGCCCCAGCAGAATAAGGCCCGGCCCTCCCAGGCGAACCAGCCAGCGTAAAGTTGCCGATGTTTCGAGTACGGCCAGAAGATGAGGCTGCATCCATCGTTTTAGAAGCTATTCGGTGCGAATTGGTCGCATGAGCGAGGAGATTAAGTAGCGACCGGCTTGTCGATCTCAAGGAAGCGTAGCGCGGGGGCATGCGGCAGAGCCCCGCACTCCTGTGCGTGCCGATAAAAAAGCTGCAAGCCTTGAAGGCAATCGGGATCGAGAGAATAGTAGATGTTCTCGGTCAAATAGCTTCGAGCACTGGCAGCCGACATTCCCAGGCGAGGCGCCCATTCTTCGGCAATTCGAGCAACATTGGCGGGTTCGAGCCCATGATCACGCGACGTCTGGAAAATCTGTGCCAGATCCGGAGCATCCGACTGTCCGATGGCCGCGGCGCGCACTGCCCAGAAAGCGAAGACGAACGGCATTCCCGTCCGGCGGATCCACTCCTCCGCCAGGTCGTATGTGTGGTACACGGAGCGGTTCACCTCGAGCGCTGGATCCCCAATGAGCAACCCCGCGTCACATTCCCGTAGCATGGCTACGAGATCAGGCACCATATCCCGAAATTGCCGTCCACCACCGAGCCACTTCGCGAAAAGTACTTTGGTGAGCGCCACGGAGGTCAGAGAAGAAGTATCGAGAGCGACGGTGCGGATCTCCTCCAATGGAATTTTGCTGACCAGCAGAATGGACCGCACCGTCCGGCGCGCGGCAATCGCGACACTTGGGAGGATGAGCAGGTCAGGGATGGTGACGTAAGCAGCGGCCGGAATAAT
>QIAS01000562.1 GCA_003225615.1 Acidobacteriota bacterium
CACATGAGGCGCTCGTCACTACAGACTTCAGCCTTGAAGGAGTGCATTTCCGCCGCGACTGGCACCCGCCGGATGCGGTCGGGCACCGCTGCCTCACCCGCGGCCTTAGCGACATTGCAGCCATGGGAGGCGAACCGCTCGCAGCCTTCTTGTCTCTGGCCTTGCCCCGAAAATTACCGCAGGCCTGGGTCGCTCGATTTCTGAATGGATTTCTCAAACTCGCCAGGCAGTTCAAAGTCCCGCTGGCTGGTGGCGATACCGCCGAGTCCCCCGCCGGCATTCTGGCAGACATCGTCGTGCTCGGTTCCGTTCCAAGAGGCAAGGCGATCCTGCGCTCAGGAGCTCGTCCCGCAGACCGTATCTACGTGAGCGGAGAGCTAGGCGCCGCCGCGGCCACGCTCGATCTCTTGCGGCGCAGTCCGAAGAGGAAACTTCGTCCCGCAGATTTCCCGAGACATTTCCATCCGCTGCCGCGACTCGAACTCGGCCGCATTCTGCGAGAGAAACATCTCGCGTCCGCCATGATCGATCTGAGCGACGGCCTTTCCAAGCCATTCCGCGCGCCAGCCTCCATCAATCGCAACAAGAAGTCGATCTCCAATTCGCGTTGCACGGAGGAGACGATTACGAGTTGCTGTTCACTGCGCCCCGCGCCCAACGAATTCCAAAAGAACTTGCTGGTGTGCCCATTACACAAATCGGCCACATCACGCGCAGCAAACAGATTCTCCTCCTCCACCAGAACGGCGTACGCCGCAGGCTGGCTCCTCAAGGCTGGCAACACTTCGCCAGCTAAGTAGCACGGTCTGTCCAGAGTTGCTCGGCTACTGAAACCAGATCTCTATCACAAATCAGAGTCACGGAAACTGACTGCATTCCTGAGACTTAACACGACTATCCCCGATACCACCGTTTCCAACCAACGAATCCGGTGAGGCTCACATCCAAGACCTGCTCCCCCGAGAACCCACAACCAGGGGAGTTCAGGGGGACCCAGTGGCTCGCCTTTCATGCTCGACCCAGATGGAGGTGTCGCGACCACACCACAAGCCTCCGCAGGCGGGACGAACACGTCCGGGGGCTCATCCGGCTCTAGCGGCTCAGGAACAGGTACCGGCACGTCATCCAGCACTGCGGGATCCTATGGCGCGGGCACCGGGGCATCCGGCCAAAGCACCGCCGCACAGTTCCTCTACGCCGCCCAAGTGCCCAACGGTGGGCCGATAGGCGGCAAGATCAACCAGGATGGAACCTTGGGCATCATCAAGAATCCCTCGGTCACCAACGCCAATAATCCGATGGTGCTCGCCATCGATCCCTCCGGCACCTATCTTTACGAGACCTCACAAAATGGCATCTGGGCGTACACGATTAATCGCCAAAGCGGCGAGCTCACAGAAATAACCGGCTCGCCTTACGACGGCTCACAATCCTTCGTCTCCATCACCGTAGACCAGTTGGGTAAATTTGTTTACGCCACCGGCAGCACGGGAGTTTGGGGTTACACTATCGGCGCCGGAGGCCAGCTACAAGCGATCGCGGGCTCGCCGTTTCCCACCGCCACTCCCAGCAACCAGTTTGGCCCAAGCAATAATCTGGCCATTGATGAGAACGATAAATTTCTCTACGTGACCGCAACCCCAGGCATTTTCGCCTTTACGATCGATGCCGCCACGGGAGCGTTAACCACAATCGCCGGATCACCCTTCAAAGCCGGCAACGCGCCCCTATCACTAGTAGTTACGCCTTCGAACAAATTTCTCTACGAGACCAATCTCAACGATCCAACCACCTACGGCTACACCATCGATCAAACCACCGGCATTCTGGCCGAAATTTCCGGGTCGCCATTTACCACTCTTTCGGGTGTTTCGCCGCTTGCGGACAACATGACGATCCCCACTCAGGGAAAGTTCCTCTACATCGCGAATCGCGGCACCTTCAGCATTGATCCCAACACCGGAGCGCTGGCCCGGACTTCGAGCTTCATTCCTGGCGACTGGCCGGTAATTAATCCGACCGGCAATTTCCTGTGGGCCATTACTACCGACCAGAACTGCTGGCACTGCGATATAGGAGTCTCCGCCTACACAGTGGATCCCAATACCGGCAATCTGACGCTCGTTCCCAACTCATTCTTCATCATGAACAACTCGTTCTCCGGAGCAGTAGTCTCCTTGGCGATCACGAAATAACTCATCTCGACGGACCATGTGGGGACGGGCGCCTCGCCCGTCCATGCCGCGGCGAAGTCTGCCGCGGCTAGTCTCTCCATGAGCAACAATGAAAGCAGCACCGGAGTCTTACTCCATCTGTCACCTGCTTAAGCTCTATCGTTGGAACCTACCCAGGACTAAAGTAGGCATATGCAGTTCCTGCGTAAGCTCCACCTCATAGCTCCAA
>QIAS01000261.1 GCA_003225615.1 Acidobacteriota bacterium
GCAGAACAGAACGCGCGGCGCGTGCATCCGGGAATGGAGATAGTAAAGGTTTCGTGTCTTACGGGGGGCGGCTTACAGGAATGGCTTTCCTGGCTCGAGCGGCGTAAACGCGACCGCCAGATCGCCAGAGCAGAGGCCGCAGTTTAGGCATTACATGGAAGTTCGGCGCCACATCGACGTAGCAGGAATCGTGCAAGGAGTGGGTTTCCGGCCATACGTGTACCGTCTCGCGGTCGAGCGACATCTGGCGGGAAACATCAGCAATACCGCAGCCGGTGTCAGTATTGAGGTTCAGGGACCGAGTGCGGCCATAGAAGAGTTCGTCGCTGAACTATCTTCCCATGCCCCGGCGCTGGCTCGAATTACAGACCTGAAGATACGCAATCTGCCTTGCAGCGGAGAGCACAAATTTCGCATCCTCACTAGCCGCAGCGAAGAGCCTGCCGGCGCATTGATTTCCCCCGATGTTGCGGTTTGTGCTGACTGCCGACGGGAGCTATTCGATCCAGGAAACCGTCGTTTTCGATATCCATTTATCAATTGCACAAATTGCGGACCACGCTTCACGATTGTGCGCAAAATCCCCTACGACCGTCCGCATACTTCGATGGCTGTCTTTCCCATGTGCCCGGAATGCGAGGCAGAGTATCAGGACCCCCTGAATCGCCGTTTCCATGCTCAGCCTAATGCCTGTCAAGTCTGCGGTCCACATGTGGAGCTCTGGGACAACAGTGGAGAACCGTTTGGCGAGGCTGACCCGATTTCGGAAGCACTAGCTGTATTACAAGCCGGGCAGGTCCTGGCCATAAAAGGCCTTGGCGGATTTCACTTAGCCGTGGATGCGACCCTGGCCACCGCAGTGCAGCGATTGCGCGGGCGCAAAGGGCGAGTAGAGAAGCCATTCGCCATCATGGTTCCGAATCTCGAGGTCGCCGAACAACTCTGCGAGGTGAACGCTGCGGCGGCCCAGGCACTGCAGTCGGTTCAACGCCCTATTGTGCTGCTTCCATGGAAACAGCCGAGTCCGATTGCGGACGCGGTCGCTCCTCATAACCGCTGCCTGGGAGTTTTTCTGCCCTATACACCTTTGCACTATGTGTTGTTTGCAGAGGGCGGCTTCACCGCCTTGGTGATGACCAGCGGGAATCTGAGTGAGGAGCCGATTGCCATCGATAATGAGGAAGCGGTCGAGCGGCTTGGCGGTCTTGCTGACTGTTTCCTGGTGCACAACCGGGACATCCTGTTGCGCTGCGACGATTCTGTGACGCGTGTGATCGGCGGCACGCTGCGGCAATTGCGACGCTCTCGCGGATTTGTCCCCGTGCCCGTATTTCTGAAGCAAGATCTTCCACGAGTCCTCGCCGTGGGCGCCGAACTTAAAAATAGCGTCTGTCTCATTAAAGGGAAGCATGCCTTCCTGAGCCAGCACATCGGCGATCTGGAAAATGCGGCGAGTTACAAGTTCTTTGAACAAGCCATTGAGCATTTGGAAAGCATTCTGGAAATCCGGCCCGAGATTGTTGCTCACGATTTACATCCCGACTATTTTTCAACCCGGTGGGCGCTTCGGCAGCAAGGCGCGAAGTTAGTGGGCGTGCAGCATCACCATGCGCATATTGCGAGCTGCATGGCGGAAAACCACCTTGATGGCAGAGTCATCGGCCTGGCGCTGGACGGCACGGGGTTCGGAACCGACGGCAAAATCTGGGGTGGGGAAGTGCTGCTTTGTGACTACGCCGATTTCGAGCGTGCGGCTCACCTTCAATATGTTGCGATGCCGGGAGGGGCTGCGGCCATTCGCGAGCCTTGGCGGATGGCGGTGAGTTATCTTTGGCGCCACTATGGACCGGAGTTCATGAAACTTCCGATCCCGTTTGTGCGGCAAGTGCGGGCAGAAAAGGTAAACGTGTTGCTTTGCATGATGGAGCGGAACGTGAACTCGCCACTTACTTCCAGTTGCGGGCGGCTGTTTGATGCAGTGGCTGCACTCGCCGGGGTGCGTCAGAAGATCAATTACGAAGCACAAGCTGCAATTGAACTCGAAATGCTGATCGCACCAACCACGCGTGCTTACCCGTTTGCAATCCGGGCGGCTGTGGATGGCTGGATCATCGATACGCGGCCATGTTTCGATGCGCTCATCGACGATCTGAGCAGCGGCGTGCCGGCGGGGCTTATCAGCGCAGCTTTCCACAACGGCCTGGTCGAAATCTTCTTGCATGTAGCAAAGCTTCTGCGCGAGCGCGAATCGCTGAACCGCGTCTGCCTGAGTGGCGGGAGCTTCCAAAACGCGTACCTCTCTGAACAGTTGCATGGCAAGCTTGTGGAAAACGGCTTCGAAGTATTCACCCACAGCGAAGTTCCCGCGGGTGACGGCGGTCTTGCCCTCGGCCAGGCGCTGATCGCGGCGCACCGTCTGACATTGCAAACCAATTCAGGAATTGACATTCACAGGTGATAACCGTCACATCACGGTAGCAGCGTACTTCCTACACTGAGCTGTTGCCACCATTTCCAAACCTTAGCTCGTACGATTCTGGCATCCGCAGAGCAAAAGGGGAGCTATCGATGAGTGCATCGGCGGGTATCGCCAGCGCGGTTGGAAAAGCCACGACTCCCAGCCAGGACAAGCGCTGGCGCCTGGTAGACGCGACGGTTCGCCGCGTGGGACACCAGGGGCGCGGGTTGATTGAAACGCTGCATACAGTTCAGGAAGTTTTCGGTTACCTGGACGAAGAGGCGCTGCGCTACGTAGCCCTGGCCTTGCGAGTGCCGTTGAGCCGCGCATATGGTGTAGCCACTTTCTACCATTTTTTCACTCTCAAACCTGCAGGGGAGCATACGTGCGTGGTGTGCATGGGGACTGCCTGTTACATCAAGGGCGCACCACAATTGCTGGCTGCCATGGAGCACGACCTCGGCATTGCTCCGGGAGAGACCACGGACAATGGCAAAGTTTCATTGTTAACGGCGCGCTGTCTGGGTTCGTGCGGACTCGCTCCTGCCGTCGTCTACGACCATGAAGTGGCGGGCAAGGTCACGACCCAGGCTTTGCGAGAACACTTAATTAAATGGATGCCGCAATGACACCCGAAGAACTGGAACAGATTTGCCAGACGGAGCGTGAAGCGCAAGCACAAATCACGCGCCGGGTGAACGTCTGTGTCGCAGCGGGGTGCCTGTCCTGCCAAAGCCAGGGTGTTAAGGATGCTCTCGATAAAGAGATTACGGCGCGAGGTCTGGAAAAGCGCTGCCAGGCCAAGGGCGTGGGATGCATGGGGTTGTGTTCGGAAGGACCACTGGTTTCGACTGATTCTGGTGTGCTCTACAAAAATGTTGCGGCGGGTGACGCAGGAGAGATTCTCGATAGCCTCGAAACGAAGCCGGTAGAACGGTTGCTTTGCCCCACAAACACTCCATTTTTCCAGCGTCAAACCAAAATCGTTCTGGAAAACTGCGGAGTTATCGATCCCGAACGGATTGAAGATTACATTGCCGCCTCCGGTTACAGCGCTCTCATCTACGTGCTCACCGAACTCCTGCCAACTCAGGTGATCGAGCAGGTGGTGAAGAGCGGCTTGCGAGGTCGGGGCGGCGCAGGCTATCCAACGGGCCTGAAGTGGAGCACCGTCCTCAAAGCTTCTGGAACTCAGAAATACGTAATCTGCAATGCGGATGAGGGCGATCCCGGCGCTTTCATGGATCGCAGCGTGCTGGAGAGCGATCCGCATCGCGTGCTGGAAGGCATGATGATCGCTGCCTATGCCGTGGGTGCGTCGGAAGGCTACATCTATGTTCGAGCCGAATATCCACTCGCCGTCAAACGTATTCGAATTGCGATCCGGCAGGCGGAGAGATTGGGCCTGCTAGGAAGCAACATCTCCGGTACGCGCTTCGGATTCCATGTGGACGTACGCCTGGGTGCAGGGGCCTTTGTCTGCGGAGAAGAAACCGCGCTGATCACCTCAATTGAAGGTAAACGCGGCACGCCCCGGCCCCGGCCGCCCTATCCTGCGCAGCAAGGCCTTAACGGCGAACCTACGCTGATCAACAACGTCGAAACGTTTGCCAACATTCCGCCCATTATCCGCAACGGCGGTGATTGGTACGCAAAGATCGGGACGGAAAAGAGCAAGGGCACGAAGGTATTCGCACTCGCCGGGAGGGTGATGAACACTGGCTTGGTGGAAGTCCCGATGGGTATAACCTTGCGGGAAATCGTGTTTGAAGTGGGCGGCGGAATTCCAGATGGGAGAGGGTTCAAAGCAGTGCAGACCGGAGGTCCATCCGGCGGCTGCATTCCGGCAGAGTTCTTGGATATGCCGGTGGATTACGAATCGCTAGCTCGGGTCGGTTCCATCATGGGTTCAGGGGGAATGATCGTGATGGACGAAACTTCCTGCATGGTGGATGTCGCCAAGTTTTTCATGGATTTCTGCATGACTGAATCCTGCGGCAAATGCATACCCTGCCGCGTCGGCACCTACCAGATGAAGCAGTTGCTGGAACTTATTACCAAGCGTGCGGCCACATCGCAGGATGTTGCCCAACTGGAAGAGCTCTGCGATTTATTGAAGAACACCAGCCTTTGCGGATTAGGGCAATCGGCTCCCAACCCCGTACTCAGTACTTTGCGCTACTTCGGCGAAGAATATAAAGCCCACGTAGAAGCGCACAAGTGTCCCGCAGGCGTGTGTGGAAACCGGGTCGCCGAATGAAAGAGACCAAGCGGAACGGCACCATTAAAACGTTGAAAATCGATGGCCAGGATTTCAGCGCGCGCCAGGACGATACCATTCTGGAAGTCGCCCGCGAAAACAACATCTTTATTCCCACATTGTGTGATTTGAAGGGACTTTCCACGGTGGGTGCCTGTCGCTTGTGCCTGGTCGAACTAAAAGGAAGCTCGCGCCTTTTCCCCGCTTGCGTAACGCGGGTGGAAGAAGGCATGGAGGTCACCACCCAATCCGAGCGGCTGGACAAATATCGACGGGCAATCCTGGAGTTGCTCTTTACGGAGAGAAATCATATTTGTTCGGTGTGTTTCCAACGGGCATTGCGAAATGCAGAGCCTCGCGCAAAAACTCCAGATTACCCACGTGCATTTTCCGTACCGCTATCCCAACGCGAAGGTGGACGCTTCTCACGAGCGCTTCGTGGTGGATCACAATCGCTGCATTCTGTGCAATCGGTGCGTTCGGGTATGCGATGAGATCGAGGGAGCGCATACCTGGGACGTGATGGGCCGCGGCATCGAGGCGCAGGTGATCACGGACTTGAACCAATCCTGGGGAGCGTCAGAAACCTGCACCGGATGCGGGAAATGCGTGCACGTGTGTCCT
>QIAS01000262.1 GCA_003225615.1 Acidobacteriota bacterium
AGCGAAAATTCCGGTCGTATACCTGGCCGGCCGGGGCTTGCGTTGCGCCAAGCGCTGCGCCAGGGCTGTGTCGCTTAGTTCAACTTCTACTACACGCTGGTTCACATGAATGTGAACTATGTCGCCTTCGTGCAACGCCGCAATCGGGCCGCCAAGCGCCGCTTCCGGCGCCACATGCCCAAGCATCAATCCGCGGGTGGCTCCGCTGAATCGGCCATCGGTGATCAATGCCACCGATTCGCCCAACCCTTCACCGACAATCGCGGCGGTTACGCCGAGCATTTCCCGCATGCCCGGTCCGCCCTTGGGACCCTCGTTGCGAATTACCACCACGTCGCCTCCTTTAATCTTTTTCTCCGTAACCGCTGTCATGGCCTCTTCTTCCGACTCGAAGACGCGGGCGGGTCCGCGATGCGTGAGCCGCTCGTGACCGCTGATTTTGGCTACACACCCTTCCGGAGCAAGATTCCCTTGAAGAATCACCAGCCCCCCGGTTCTCGTCAGCGGACGATCCTGCGGCGCGATGACCTGCAGCCCTGGGGTTTAAGAGGCCGTGTTCGCTTCTTCGGCGAAGGGGTGGAACCATTCACGAACTTACCATCCAGCAGTCGCTTTGCGATCACCGGAATGCCGCCTGCCTTGTACACATCGGCGGCCACAAACCGTCCCGCGGGTTTCAGATCGGCGAGCAGCGGCGTGCGCTCGCTGACCTTCTGGAAATCTTTAATGGCGAGCGGGACACCGGATTCTCGCGCAATGGCTAGCAGATGCAGCACGGCATTGGTGGAGCCTCCGGTGCAGGCCACCCCGGCAATTGCATTCTCGAACGCGGCACTCACCAGGATGTCCTTAGGACGAATCCCGTGTTTTAAGAGATTGAGAACGATCTCGCCGCAACGAAATGCGACTTCATCCTTTCGCGCATCCATCGCCGGCACGCCGTTAAATCCCATCGGCGACAGGCCGATCAACTCCATGACGGTGGACATGGTGTTAGCCGTGTACTGACCTCCGCACGCGCCTGAGCCAGGACACGCAACGTTCTCCAAATCGTGCAACTCCGCATCGGTAATTTTTCCTGCGGCATTCGCGCCTACAGCTTCAAAAACGTCCTGAATCGTGACATCTTTTCCGCGATACGTGCCCGCTGCGATCGTGCCTCCGTAGAGCACCAGCCCCGGAATATTCAGGCGAGCCAAGGCCATCGCGGCCGCAGGAATCGTTTTGTCGCAGCCGACAACGCATACCACAGCGTCGAACATCTGCCCGCGGCACACCAGTTCGATGGAGTCAGCAATAACTTCGCGGCTCACCAGCGACGCGCGCATGCCCTCCGTGCCCATGGTCTCGCCATCGCTGATGGCAATGGTGTTGAACTCCATGGGAGTGCCGCCGGCTGCGCGTATCCCTTCTTTCACCTTCGCGGAAAGCCGGCGTAGATGAAAATTGCAGGGCATGGTTTCGATCCAGGTGTTGGCCACGCCGATAAGCGGCTTGCTGAGATCGTTATCGGTGAACCCGATCGCCTTGAACATGGCGCGCGCCGGAGCCCGGTCGCGCCCGTCGGTGATACCGCGGCTGCGATGCTTGAGATCCATAGGGAGAGAGATTACGACAACTGAGGGATGAAAAAGAAGGGCAGTTCTTCGCGATCTTGGGAAGGTGCTTTGCGTACTTTGCGGTCAAGAGCTTTTAAGCGCAAAGCTCGCCAAGTTCATGCAAAGTACGCGAAGCACTGCATTAGGCTGAGGCTGCCGCGCTATTCGCCTGCACTCCCGCGGAAGCCGGCGGATGGGGCATCGCCCACGCCGTATATTGTTCGAAGTCTTTCATTGAGCCCGCACGCGCGTCCGTCACATCCACCACCGCATACCAATCCCGAAATAGCTGGCCGACCTGCTTTGCATTCACCTCAAGCAGCAAGGTGACCTCGTGCGCGTGCCCAGCCGGTTCAGCCTGCACATAAGGAAGCTCAATACCACGCCGCGTCGCTGCGGTCAGAATTCGCATCAGCGTGCCTTGCGTGTTGCGATAGCGGATATGAAAGACTTGCATGGTCGTTCCCCTTTTTGGCGCCGGTCAACGCCGGTGTCTTAATCTTCTTCCAGCATCAATTCCGACAAAGCCGCCCCTGCTGGCACCATCGGAAAGACATTGGCTTCCGGATGACAATCGAAAACCAACAACTCCGGCTCCGGCGACTTCAGGAACCGCTCGAGGGCGTCTCCGGTTTCCTGTGAGACTGGCCATTGGCGCAGCGCGTCCTCGCCCAGCCGCCAGGCGTGAATCTTGTAGGCCTTTGCGATATCGACGAAATCCGGGTTGTCGCTCAGATCGGTCTCAGCGTAATTGCGGTTATAGAAAAGCTGTTGCCACTGCCGCACCATGCCGAGATATTTGTTGTCGACGATAACAATCTTGATGGGCAGCGCCAGTCGGCGCACCGTGGCCAGTTCTTGGATATTCATCTGGATGCCGCCATCGCCCGAAACGCAAAGAACACAAGTGTCAGGCTGCGCCAGTTGCACGCCGATGGCGGCCGGGAGAGCAAAACCCATCGCCCCAAGACCACCTGAAGTGATGAATCCGCGCGGAGTGGAAAAACGGTAACGCTGCGCTGCCCACATCTGGTGTTGGCAGGCAGACGGCTGAACAGCTCGTCTAAAAATCGTTTCGTCGGCTGGGCTAAGCCTCTCGGATCAGGTTCGGCCCGCTCCGCTCCGCATGCAACCGCTCTCCACGTGCTCCAGTCAGGCAGAGCCGCCCGGTTCAGTACTGAATGGAAGGCGGGAATGGTTTTCGCCAAGTCACCCACAACCGGCAACTCGCAAGGACGCACTCGGTCCAGCTGTGCCGGATCAATTTCAAAATGCACAATGCGCGCATTCGGAGCGAAGCGGATGGGATCGCCGGTCACGCGATCATCCAGACGAGCGCCAAACACCAGCAGCAGGTCTGTCTCGTCCAAGGCCATGTTCGCCGCACGCGTGCCGTGCATCCCGACCATGCCCAGGTAGTAAGGAGCTCGCTGTTCCACCGCACCCAACCCGTGTACGGTCGCGAAGGTTGGAATCTGCAAGTGATCAAGCAACTGGCGAAGCTGGTCAATGGCGCCGGAAAGCTTCGCGCCCGCACCCACCAAAGCCACGGGTTTCTTGGCATTCTGTAACAGCGTGATCGCCGTATCGGCGAATACCGGCTCAGCGTTATTTTGACTTGGCCTGGGTTGGGGACGAAATTCCACCGGCCCGCGGAATTCCATCTTCGCCTTCAGCAAATCCACGGGCAGATCGATCACTACCGGCCCCGGACGTCCGCTGCGCGCCCAATAGAAAGCTTCCGCGATTACCGCCGGAATTTCTTCCAGTGTACGCACCAGCCGGCTCCATTTCGTTAGCGAGAGCGTCAGGCCGAAAACATCCGTCTCCTGGAACGCATCTGTACCGATTAGAGGCGTGCGCACCTGACCGGTCAAGCAGACCAGCGGAACTGAATCCATCTTGGCATCAGCGATGCCCGTGACCAGGTTGGTGGCGCCGGGGCCGCTGGTGGCAATTGCCACTCCGACTTCCCCCGTGATGCGCGCGTAGCCTTCTGCCGCAAACACCGCGCCCTGCTCGTGCCGGGTAAGAATGTGCCGGACCCCGCTACCCTCCAGCGCGTCATACAACGGCATGATCGCGCCGCCGGGATAGCCGAACACCAGGTCCGCACCCTCAGCGCGCAAGCAGCGCAGAACGATGTCGGCTCCCCTAAGCATTCACGACCTTGGCCGCCGGAGGATCGCCGGCATCGGTGGACTTCTTCTTCTCCTGCGGGAGCCATGACATCATGGCGCGCAGGTTGGCGCCCACTTCTTCAATCGGGTGTTGCTTCTCTTTTTCGCGCAACGCGGCAAACTTGCGCCCGCCCTGCCGATTCTCCTCAACCCACTCGCGGGCAAAACTTCCATCTTGAATGCGCGCCAGAATCTCTTTCATGGCGGCACGCGTCTCGTCGCCCACAACCTTCTCGCCGCGTGTCAGGTCGCCATACTCGGCAGTATTGGAAATCGAGTACCGCATTCGTCCCAGGCCACCTTCGTAAATAAGGTCCACGATTAACTTCATCTCATGCAGGCATTCGAAGTAAGCGACCTCCGGCTGATAACCGGCCTCGACCAGCGTTTCAAATCCTTTTTTGATCAGCGACGTCAATCCACCGCAGAGCACTGCCTGCTCCCCGAACAAGTCGCTCTCGGTTTCCTCTTTGAACGTAGTTTCGAGAACGCCTGCGCGTGTCGAACCGATTCCGTGCGCGTAAGACAGCGCGTATTCGTGCGCCCGCCCGCTCGCATCCTGTTGAATGGCGAGCAAGGAAGGCACGCCACGTCCTTCGCTATAAACACGTCGCAACAGGTGGCCGGGACTCTTGGGGGCGATCATAACGACGTCGACGCCCGCCGGCGGCACAATCGTCTTGAAATGAATGCTGAACCCATGCGATACGCCAAGAATCTTTCCTGAAGTGAGGTGTGGACGAATGGCTGCTTCGTACAACTGATGCTGGGTCTCGTCGGGAGTAAGAATCTGTATCCAATCCCCGCGCTTCGCAGCTTCGGCGGGTGACACAACCGTGAATCCGTCGGCCCGGGCCTGCTTGGCCGAAGCTCGTGCCGGGTCGAGCCCGACAATCACGTTATAGCCGCTGTCACGCAGATTCTGCGCCTGGGCGTGTCCCTGGCTTCCATAACCCAGAATGGCGATAGTCTTGCCTTTGAGAGCAGCGGGATTAGCATCACGTTCATAAAATACAGTGGCCACAGGTTCTCCTCAGATCAGGGAATTCAGTCGTTCAACTCAGAACCGACCGGTCGGTCGGTTTATGAATGGTATTTCCGCCGCTTTTTGCTGTCAAGAGGAAACTGAGCGGGGGTTTGGCATTCCCCGCCTAACTGGTTACTATGTGGGGCCGATGACTCGCGAAGCCGTTCTCGACTCCCGCCAGGAAATCCTGCGCACCGCCGCCCGGTTATTTCAGCAGCAGGGCTACGACGCCACCTCGATGAATGACGTTGCGGCCGCGTTGAAGTTGAGCAAGGGTGGCCTCTATCACCATTTCCAGAGCAAGGACGAGATCCTCTTCCACATCATGAACCACGCTATGGACATTACCGAAGAGCGGGTGATCGGTCCGGCGCGCCGCATTTCCGACCCGGAAGAGCGGCTGCGTATGCTGATCCGCCTGCACATTGACGTAGTGCTTAGCGTGCGCGATCGCGAAATAACCGTAATGCTCCACGAAAACCACCCGCTTCCTCCACCCCTGCGCAAGCGAATCAATGGCCGCAAGAAGGACTACATCCATTTTGTGGAGGGCGTAATCACCGAAGTACAGCGCGCCCGGCAATCAAAAGCAGTCGTTTCGCCCCGAGCAGCCGCGTTCGCGCTGGTTGGCATGATCAACTGGATCTATCAATGGTACAAGCCGGAAGGGTCGCTGCATGGCGAAGACCTCGTCCGCCAATACACAGAGATTTTCTTTACGGGAGCTTTTCAGTGAAGCACTTCTTTGAGATCTCCGAGCTGCTGAAACAAAAATCGGAGAGCCTCAAGTTGTACCTGGAGTTTCTGAGAGTCCCGGCCATGAGCGCCGGCCTTTACGCGTTGCCGGCCGGGGCGGTCGACCCACAGCATCCGCATCATGAGGATGAGCTCTACTACGTCGTCAGCGGACGGGCACGCATGCAGGTTGGCAAGGAAGATCAAGCCGTGGCGGCGGGCACTGTGATTTTCGTGGAAGCCAATCTCGAACATCGCTTCTACGACATTCTGGAAGAGTTGGTGGTGCTGGTTTTCTTCGCGCCTGCGGAAAGCGGATAACGTTTTGTCGGCCAGGTCAGGCGCTACGCACCCGTCATAGGGGAGAGGAACTACGGCGAATCCGGTTTAGTGCCACCCGTCCCTTGAAAGTCGATAGTCACTGTGTCCCCGACCCGCAGAAACAAGATGCTTGGGTTCTTCATGCCCCACTTCACATAAGGGACGGGGAAATGGGCCGAGGCGGTCCAGTGGTCGGCTTCGAGGTCCACCTCGACGGGCACGGTGATCTCGTGCTCGGCGCCGTGAATGCCGAACAGACCGCTGACTTGCACCAAAGAGGTGCCGCTAGGGGCCACGTTACCTTCAAGTCGACCCGGTCGAAACGCAATCTCCGGGTAGCGAGCACTTTCCAGCACATTCTTCTGCATCTTCCGATCGCGGCTGGCGTTTCCGCTTTCACCGCTGGTTGCATCGAAGACGATCTCGCCTTCGAGCTTGCTGGACGCGAGATCAAATCGGATATCGCAGCGCTTCACTTTGAATGCGCCGTGCACGGTGTGCAGCGAGTCTCCCAACGTGAATTTTGCAGTAGTCTGCGCCGGATCGCATTGCAGCGAGATGGACTGCGTGCTCGCGGCTAGCGCACCGCTTGCCCATGTGAAGCCTGCGAGGGCGAACGTTCTCGCAAGTCTTGCGATTGAGTATCTCAAACCATTCCTTCAGGGCGCTTTATGTTGTCAATAAACTCCAACCCAAGGCCAATCCGGTAGCTGCACCTTGCAGCGGCGATGCGGCTCCGACGTGGGTCGCCAACATGTGCGCAAACAGCTGTGGTTTGGTTGCAAACGAGCGCATCACCCGGTCTCGAAGCCGGCGATGCTCCAACAGCAGCATCAAGCTCGCCATCAGCGCCGGCCGACGAGCCAAAGCGCGATGCTCCCTTTGATATCGAGCCAAGTCTCGGCGGATGAGGCAATCTGCCAGCAGATCGGCTTGGTGGAAGGCAAGACACAGTCCCTCCCCCGTGATCGCATCGACGCCGCCCGAGGCGTCTCCTACCAGAGCAATATTTCCCGCACACACGCGCGCCAGCTTCCGAGTCACCGAGATGGCTCCCCGTTCCACAGAACGATGCTTGGCACTGGCCAGCTGTGAGGCGACGTAGGGGAAGGCTGCTAGTGCCTGCTCGAGGCGCAACGCCGGGTCTCTCGAAATCAGCGCGACGCAAACTTCAGCGGGGCCAACCGGGGTGACGTATAACTGGCAGTTCGGCCCCCAATGCAATTCCATAAAGTCAGCCCAGGGGGCAACCTGGTAATGCCGCCGGAACGCGTAACGTTGTTCTTTACGCCGATGAATATCGAGCCCGGCCCAGCGCCGGACCCGTGAGCTGCCACCGTCCGCGCCTATGATCCATCGAGCCCGAACGGCTTCATTGTTCACGAGGACGCGGTCGCCATCAAGTCCGGTCACCACCGCTCCCCACAAAAAACACACGCCGGCGGTGGCGGCGTGTTCCACCATGATGCGATGCAGATCCGTGCGGCGTACTCCCAGCGCAGTTCCATTTGGGAAGACCGCTTCTGCCGAGAGGCCGGAATTCACAAAACGAATGCCGCGGAAGCGCTGACCATGGCGGGCAGAAATGTTCACGCCAAGTCGTTGCAGGGCGGCGATTCCGTCGGGCATGAGACCTTCACCACAGGGCTTATCGATTGGAGGCGCGAGGCTGTCAGCAACAGTGACTTCAAATCCGCGCTGCCGCGCGGCCAGCGCCGCCGCGAGGCCTGCCGGCCCGCCTCCAATCACAAATACTTCGGTTTGGTTGGACAATTCCAGCGCGACCAGTTCTGAGCAAAACCAGGCCGCATCTTCCTTTTGAGGGCGTTTCGGAGCGCGTCGCTTGCTAAATTCTGATCGCTCTTCGAGCCAATCCCAGCGCCTCGGACCAGAATGAGGCGGAAGAATGAGCAAGCTCTACGACATCGGCAACCGCGGCGACGAACTCGTTAATCTGACCTTCTGTAACCACCAGGGGCGGAGCCGCTTTCAGCACCATGAAATTGTTTCCACAAATTTGCGTGAGGATGCCGCTATCCCGGAATAACCGCATTACGAGGATCTGACCGAACATGGCGGGATGGATGCGTAAAAAGGCTTCGAACGGAATGCGCAGGCGCAGCGATTGGGGAGCCTGGAACTCGATTCCCAGCAGCAGCCCTTTGCCGCGAATCTCCCTTACCATTTCGAATTCCCGCAGAGCATCGGTCAATCGTTGTCGCAGCAGTTCGCCCATCTTGGTCGATCGTTCGCCCAGATCTTCTCGCTCTAAGACTTCCAACGTTGCCAGAGCCGCTCGCATGGCGAGGGCGTTTTCGCTGTAGGTTGAGGTGTGAATGATGGCTCGACGGAGAGACCCGTAGACGGAGTTGTAAACGGAGTCCGTCATCAGCACCGCGCTCACGGGAACCAGCCCGCCGCTCATGGCTTTTGCCAGAATCACCATGTCGGGATCCACGGCAAAATGCTGCGCCGCCAGAAACGGTCCGGTGCGATACATTCCCGTCTGGACCTCGTCGAGCACCAGCAGCGTTCCGTAACGGTGGCATATCGCTTGGGCGGCCTGCAAATATTCCGGCGTCGGGACACGGATGCCGGCTTCTGACTGGATTGGTTCCACGATGAAGGCAGCGAATCTCTTGCTCTGGAGTCTCTGCTCCAGCGCATCCACGTCGTTGAAGGGAATTGCTTCGGTTTCGGGAAGCAGCGGGCCAAACCCTTCACGCCAGAACGAGTTGCCCATCAAAGAGAGCGCGCCACAGGTCAGGCCGTGAAACGCCCCCTCCGCGTAGAGCAAACCGGGTCGTCCGGTGTGCGCGCGGGCGAACTTGATTGCCGCCTCCACCCCTTCGCTGCCGGAGCTGCCGAAAAACACCTTGGCTAGCCGTCCCCCCGCTCGCTCGCACAGCTTGTATCCCAGCTCACCTGCGCTCTCCGCTACGTGCGTCTGGATCATGGCCGGTCCACAGCTCTCCAATTCGTCGCGGATCGCCGCAATCACTGCAGGATGGTTATGCCCCGCGTTGTGCACACAATACCCGGACAGAAAGTCGAGGATACGGCGGCCATCGGCTGTGAAGAGTTCGCTGCCGAGGCACCGCTCGTAACGAATATTCATCTCCAGCAGGTCCAGTAATCGAACCCATTGCGGGTTTACGTGTTGGGAGTAAAGTGCTCCTACCGCGGACGCGACCGAGCTTGTGACCATAAGGGCCCTTAGCTTGCAGGAATATGCCGACGGAAGTCGGGCAGGCGTTTCCAAGTCGAAAGAGAGCTGTTCTTTTTTCAGTTCGATGCGCGTCGGCGCAACGCAGGTTGCACTACCGCTTAGCTCAACACAGGAATGCATCTTGACATTGAATGGGAGGGAGTTGACAAGAACCTAATTCGATGGATGGTTCCGGGCAAACGACTGAATGAGGATCAGGAAGATTGTTGGCAATCCGAAAATTCGAAACGCCGACTGAATGCCGCTTGGCAAGCTCGCCAACTGCCTGCAATGTTCTTGATCCCGAAGCTACGGATATAATCCGGGACCAAGGCCCCAATCACACCGCCGCCTCTTTGGCGGGAATCCAGTACACCTCTTCTTTAATCACCTCTTTTGGGAAATTCTTTCGCTTAAGAATTCCCTTGCCATGCTCGATCATCTCGGGATGACCGCATAGATAAGCAACACAATTTTCTCCCGTCAGCCCCCACGTGTCTGCGTACTTGCGGAGAAGGTCGTCCGCACGGCCAGTTTCGCCGGTCCATTTCTCGTCTTCCCACGGACGGCTAACGGTGGGCACGTATTTCAGCCAGGGCACCTGCTTTGCGAACTCCTGCAGTTCGTCGTGGTAGCCGAATTCCCAGGAACGGCTAGCCCCGTTCAGCAGAAACAGTTTGTGTTCACCCTTGAACTTTCCCTCTTTCCAATCCTTGGACATGCTCCGCACGTAGCTCACAAAGGGCGCAATGCCGGTAACCGTGCATACCAGCAAATGATTCGGGCGCTTGGTATCGAG
>QIAS01000263.1 GCA_003225615.1 Acidobacteriota bacterium
GCACGGCAATTCCGTCCCCCGTGCCCACGTCGTGCAACAAGAAGTCGGAGTACGGATAGAACGTTTTGGCTCCCAGAGCATCCGGGACAGTAAATTTCCCGCCATTGATCTTGGTGCCGGCGGGCGCGGTCGTCAGTGTGCGCACGTGGCAAGCAGCGCAGCCGACCTTGTCAAACAACTCTGACCCCCTCTTACTTACCGGCGTCTCTGCCAGCTGCGAGTCACGTGCGGGTGCCTTGGAGGCACGAATGAAGCGGGCAAAGTGGTCGAGATCGTCCAGCCCGTCCGGCTCGGGTGGATCGTTCGGTTCCGGAGCCGTATTGCACAGCTTCGTCACCTCGTCCGGAAAAAGCCGCGTGGTGATCCCCATTTCATTAAGGTAGGCATCCCCTGCGAACGACAGCAGGCTGGCTTGCTGATCCTTCCAGCCGAATCGGCCCACGCCGGTTTCTCCGGGAGCCTCCACGATGGGCACGTAGAGCACCTGTCCGCAGATCTTGTGGTGTTTGTTCTTGCACTGTTTGCGGGCAAGTTCAACGAACGTCTCGTCCGCCACGGCCTCTACAAATCCATCACCCAGTATCCCCACAGACATGCGGGTGGTGCGTACATTCTCGGTCTCGGGCACATGTTCCTGTATTTCCGTGTCGGCGAAAGCCGCGTTCGGGCAAATGGCGCGATCGTTCACCAGAGTGCGGCCAGAGATAACCTCTTTCCCATGTGCGATCGGGATGTCGGGATTGTGAAAGAGGTGATCCGGCCCCAGATGTCCGACGCGCAATTCCGAGACTTGGCTGCTTCCGCCCGAAGTCGGGTTCTGGTGACACTCGCGGCAGGACTGCGCGTTGTAGAGAGGCCCAAGCCCGTCGCTTATGCCCTCCAGTTCCTCGAATTTGACTTGGTCGGCCTGATGGGTAGCATCGTCCACCATGCCGTTGCTTTTGTTATCGAACCCTGAGGGTGCTTCCGAATTCTGTGGGCCCGCGGCGGCGAGAGCAACACCAAGCAGTGTTACAGCCAGCAGGAATTTCATGCTTGCCATCCCTTTCTGGCGAAAGGCGCAATATTCTAAATATCATCTGGCGGCTCCGGCCACAACTGGAAACAGAGCAGGCACCCATGGCCGAGGCGACGGCGCCGAACTTACTCTCGAGAGTGCCGGCCCCCTCGTTCGTCCTCTCTGCGCAAACGTGCCCGTGAGCATTGAGGATCTCGTCAGCCCCGTGGAATAAAAATCTCACCTGGCAGTTTATGACAACAGCAGCCAGACGCACTCACAGGTGCCCGGCAGCCCGAGCTCACAAACTAAGAAGGAGTTCCCATGAAATCGAAATTGATTGCCACGCTCACCACACTCGCGCTCGCGAGTTTTCTTTCGACACCTCTGCTGATCGCCGAGGCCGGAACTTCCGCTCCGGCGCAGCAAGAGGCAGACTCCTGCAGCGCGTATCCCGAGTTCCAGTGTGACCCGGCGCCCCAGGAATTAGAACAGGAACAGCAACACAAGGAGGCAAAGAAGCTGAAGAAGCAGATGAAAAAGGATGCTAAGCACCAGGCTCAAAAGGCTAAGCAGCATAAGTCGTCCAGAGAGTCGGGATACTAGCTCACACATTTCGCTTACCGGTGGGGGAATCCCATCTGCGCCGTCTGCGAAGCCACCGCCACCCACTTCCCCGCGCGCTTCACAAAGACATCAGTCCAAACATAATGCGCGCTGGATTTTTTCCCGCCTTCGGCGCTGACTTCAAGGTCTGTCCCGGTAACCACAGCCGCGTCCCCAAACACGCGCACTTTCACGTTGCCCAGGGTGGCGGAGCCCAGGTGCCCGCTCTTGATCTCCGCCGCTCTCCGGGCCTTGGTCTGGCTCTTTCCCTCCGGGGTGATGGCGATCCAGTGAGGAAACAGACGCGACCGACGATGAGTCGTCGCTGCATAACAAGGCTCCTTGTAGAAGAATGGCTATTATAGGCGGGCAGCCCGGCAGACTTTACTTTCCGTCATCCTTCACAATGTACTGAACGATGACCGAAATGCGGCGGTTGGAGGGATCTTCCGGGGCATCGGGTTTGCGAAGTTTTTGATCGGCGTAGCCTCTGACCTGCACGACCTGATCTTCGCGGAGGCCGCTGCGCTGCATGAGCCGGCGGGCAGAGTTGGCGCGATCGGCGGAAAGCTCCCAGTTGCCGTAGTCGCCGCCGCCTGCGAAGGGCTTGGCGTCGGTGTGGCCTTCAATGGAGATCTTGTTGGGGAGCTTGCCGAGTTCGTCGGCGAGCTTCACGAGTAATTCCTTTCCGCTGTCGTTCGGCTGGCGGCTGCCACTCTCGAAGAATGTTCCGGCGGCAGTTTCGAGCAGTTCGATGCGCAAGCCTTCGGCGGTTACGGTCATCTCGATTTGATTTTTGAATCTGTCGAAATCCGAGACCTGGCGGACGGCTTTTTGTAACTCCTCCTTGAGCTGCGCCATGTTGTCTTTGGTGAGAGAAAAGTTCTCTCCAGAACCGGCCATGTTAGTGCCGACATTTTTGGAGGTTCCGGTGGGGTCTTTGAAATAACCGCCAACCGCTTGCTGGATCTGCTTGCTGCTGTTCATCAGCCAGAGCACGATGAACAAGGCCATCATGGCGGTGACAAAGTCAGCGTAGGCCACCTTCCAGGCGCCACCGTGATGGCCGCCGTGGCCGCCTTTCTTCTTCATGACGATGATGGGGCGCGCGCCTTCCATGACTTTTATCCTGCAGAGGCAGAGTCTGCGGCCGCCGGCGCATCCGCTGCCGGAGTCTCGGCTGCCGGGGTGTCAGTTGCCTGAGGAGGAGCACCTCCTGAACGGCAAGTTTTCTCGAGTTCCTGAAATGCGGGACGGAGATGTCCGGGCACCGCGCGCCGCCCGATTTCCACCGCCAAAATGGGGGGAATACCTTTCATGAAGGCGGTCATGGTCACGCGCAAGACCTGGTAGAAAGCGTGTTCCTCTTCCGAGGCCTTCGCCATGTTGGCAGCCAGCGGACCCACCAGTCCGTAGCACAGCAGAATGCCCAGGAAAGTTCCCACCAGGGCGGCTGCTACTTTGTGACCAATTTCTTCCGGCGGACCGCCGAGCGCGCCCATGGTGATGACCACGCCGAGCACCGCCGCGACAATGCCAAGACCGGGCAGGGAATCAGCCATCGTGCTCAACGCGCTGATGGGCTGAGTGGCGCAGTGCTGATGAACCTCCATATCAATTTCCATCACCTGATCGAAATCGAAAGCCTCCACGCCGCCGCTAACCGCCATGCGCATAGTGTCACAAACAAAATCGCGGGCATGGTGATTGGCAAGAAATTTAGGGTGGTGGGAGAAGATCGGACTCTTCTCCGGTTCTTCGGTGTCAGATTCGAGCGCTACCAAGCCCTCTTTACGCGCCTTGTTGAGGAGGTCGTACATCATCTTCAGTGAGTCAAGATAGAGCTGCTGGTTGAATTTGGATCCGGTGAAGACGCCGACAATTCCCGTGACAATCTGCTTGAGAATGTAGAGAGGGTTGGCGACGAGCACGGTGCCGGCGGCGGCTCCGGCGATGATGACGAGTTCAGCGGGCTGGAGCAGGACCATGATGTGGCCGTGCTCCATAAGATAACCGCCAATTACTGCGCCGAAGACGACCAGGATTCCGATAATGGCAAACATAATTTCCGAAGCCGAACTGGTTGTGCTATTCGACCAGCGTAATGCTCCCGCCTTTCTCGAGGCTTTGGGTCAGCGACTTCTCCGCTCGCTCCACTATGGATTCCACGGAGTCATCCGGCTTGATGATGGTGCCTCCCATGGAAACCGTGGACGACAACTGATCTCCCCACCAGGGAATCGAGGAGCAACTCACGACGTTGGCCAGGCGCTCAGCGACTTTTTGCAACTCAACTCCATTGCAATTAGCCGCGATGGCCACGAACTGGTCTGCCTCCCAGCGGCCGACTAAATCGGTGCCGCGCAGGCTGTTGCGGAGCGTCTGCGCGACAACCGCCATGATGGCGGCGCAGGCCTCAGCGCCGCGGGTTGACTTGAGCTGGTCCAGATGATCGATTTGAATGCACAACAGGCCGAACGGGATGGGTTTTTCCGCAAAGCTGGTGATGTGCTCGCGGAGTTGGGCCTGCGTGAACTCAAAATTGAAAACGCCGGTCACGGCGTCGATATGGGAGGCGTGGCCGAGACCTTGGCGACGGTCGGCGGCGACAAACCGCTGCACGTCGAAACTCTCGGCTGCACCGATAATGGAGCCGTGCCGGTTTCTGATGGGAACCGCGCGAACCACGACGGGAATGCGGTAGCCGCCGCGGTGGCGGAGGTAGAACATGGCTTCTCTGGGCTGCCCGTCACGCATAGTGCCGGCGAGAGGGCAGCCGGTACCGCAGACGATGTTGTTCTTCTCGTCGCAGTGGACCAGCATGTCGTCGCGGCAGCAGCGTCCCAGGACGTCCTGGCGCAGGTAACCGGTAATGCGCTCGGCGCCGGCATTCCAAAGCACGATTCGGCGTTCGCGGTCGACCAGGTAGACGCCGGTTTGGAGACTCTCCAGAATGGCGCGCAAGATTTCCGGGTCATCAAATTCGGGTGCGCGCATAGTAAGCCTCTATAGGTTTGTCGGCTGGAAGGGCGAGAAAGTTTAGGGGATTGGGCTGACGTTACTGATTTCGGGAAAGAGAAGTGCAGGTGGGAACTCCGGAACGGCCCAGCCGCGGACAGGAGTGTCCGCGGCCACACGGGAGGTGGTGGGCGCTATAGGATTCGAACCTATGACTTCCACCGTGTGAATTTTGAATTCACAAGCCTACAACCCTTTGCTTGCTTTGCTTTTCCGCTTCTGGTCTCTGGAAAAATACCTATAAATCACCTAGTTTTGGTGACGAATTGGTGACGATTTTTTTTGTTCCCTGTGCCGGAATGAAATGGTTTGAATCGGACGAGCCTAACTTCTGACCAGCGATGTTACGCCGACGATCACCTAAATCGATTCCATCTACTCTCGTTGCATTGACTTGATCTTGCGTTGCACCTAAGATTTCACCCCAATGATCGGCCAATCCATCTCGCACTATCGCGTCCTCGAGAAGCTCGGTGGTGGTGGAATGGGGGTCGTCTACAAGGCTGAAGACATCAAGCTGAACCGCTTCGTCGCC
>QIAS01000264.1:0-1784 GCA_003225615.1 Acidobacteriota bacterium
AAACTCGGTTTGACATCTGACCAACGCAACTATCGCATTGCTGAGATGTCCAAGACGTTCCCCGAAGCCCTCATCGAAGCACCAGAGTGCATGGCTGAACCACTTACGGGAATCCCAGACAAAGATGATAGGCATGTCTTAGCCTCTGCCATCTTTGGTCACGCGCAAGTGATCGTCACGAGTAACGTAAAGGACTTTCCCTTAGAATACCTCTCCCAGTTCCACATCCTTTGCCACACTGCGGATGATTTTCTGGTCCACCAATTTCATCTGAATCCCTATCTAGTGACCGACAAACTGGACGCACAGGCCATCAATATCAACCAAATGAGGTGTGACGTACTATCGACTTTAAAGCGCGTTGCGCCGCAGTTCGTTGAACTCGTCGAAAAATTCTAAGCTCTGTCACGGCATTCTGAGTTTAGTCTAATTTGTGTCAAGTGAATAGTCATGTGGTTGACTTCAATTCCACAACGGCTATACGATAGCGGACCACTTATAACTTTTATTAAAGTATAAGAAAATCATCATACGAGTAAGGTAGGTCCAAAGCCATGATGAGCGAAGAAAGCGAGCAGGGGAGTAATTTCGTGGAATTCCGTCGCAAGGTGCGGTCCGCGGAAGTGCTCTCGTCAGCCATGGAGCGGCTCTTGTGGTCGCTTCATTTTACAGGCCGGCTCAGCCTGGTCGTGCAGAACGGCCGGGTGCTGAAGTCGGGTTACGAGGAAGGGTACTTTCGCCAGCCGTCGGAGGTGGGAGCACTTTAGCCAAGCTTCAGACGCCAGGCTCGATTGAGCCAGGAGATATTTATAAGTAAATAATCAGCAGGTCATCGTAAGAGAAACGAGCCCTGCGACCGAGCAATCGGCGCAGGGCATTTTTATTTTGGGTTGTTAGTCCTCATGCAGTGTTTGTTTGCGGATGGGCTAATTCATATCTGTCTGAGAGAGATGGTGCCAATTCATGGCAGGTCATTCATACCGGGAGGCAATTATGGAAGTAGCGAAGGATCAGAGCGAGTTAGTGGCAGTCGAATTGAAATACTGCGAACGGTGTGGCGAGTTATGGCTACGCCGGGTTGGAGAAGAGGAGGTGTACTGCGCGCCTTGCATTCCCAAACTGATGGAGTTACCGGCTGTCTGTAAACTACGGCGAGTGACGGCATTGCCGATTGCTGCGCGCGAGGAGGAAACGCATGATTGCCATGACGATTCCTCTTCTGACTGCGAACAGTGCTGTGGAGGCAGTGGATGCCCGCTGGTGCTGGGGTGAGAACCCAGAGCTTGGCCTGTACCGGCGCCGGACCGTGGCGCTGTTACGGCGTTATTTGCGCCTTTCCATCGAGACGGGCAGGGTTCCATCTTTGCTGGGGAGGGAGTTCTTCCGGACCCGGGTAACTTCGTACCACATCTCCACTTTCGAGGATGTGGTTATATTTGTGCATGATGTGGAACGATGCTTGGGGCAATTGGATGAATTTGCGCAACAGATCATCGCGCGCATTGTGTTACAGGAATACACCCAAGATGAGAGTGCGCGGCTACTGGGGTGCAGCCGGCGACAACTTGCACGAACGTACCCGGAGGCGCTGGATCATTTGACCGACATTTTTCTTGCCGCGGGCATCCTGAAGCCAATTTCGCAGGTGGCGGAAAAATCTTGTCAAGAGGGTGAAACTGAGGAAAATGTTGTAAGTGTATGAGTACGCGGCGAAAATAAAATTATAAAACATGGCACAATTACCCCGCACAAACTGGTATTCTAGATTTATAGAGTAACAAAAT
>QIAS01000264.1:1847-7185 GCA_003225615.1 Acidobacteriota bacterium
GGAGCAGGCTGTTGCGTCGCAGCCAAGAATTCGCGCAAAGTCGATCTAGACGCGGTGCGGCAAAAAATCATCAACAAGGTTGCGAACCGGGCTTGCGCAATGGTGCATGCGGCGACGCAGGAATTCGACAAGACGACAAGTGTCGCGATGATGAAGTACCTGTTCGAGATGATCGGACTGTTCCCGTTACCGGTTGAATCGCAGGAAGATCCGGAGGAAGAATCTATGACCCGGGTCCTGTTTCGCCGTTTGGGAGTTCCGGAAGGGGCCGAAGAAACATCTGACGTTACCAACGATTCGACGCGCGAGTTCGGGGTGGCTGCGGGCAATACCGTAGAATGAGAAGCAGGAGTCGGGATACGGTGGACGTGGGATGGATATGACATGGGTCACCGGCCGCATCGCGGTCGGGGGCGGAATCTGGAATGCAGCGAATATGGCGACGGTGGCGCGGGCTGGGGTGACGCACATCATCGACATGCAGATCGAGTTTGATGATACAGCGCTGGCTGAGCCGCACGGGATTGAAGTTCTTTGGAACGCGGTGGATGACGATTTTCAGCCTAAGCCACCAGAGATTTTCCGTCGTGGAGTCGAGTTCGCATTGGCGGCTTTGGATCAGCCGGGAACGAAGTTGTATATCCATTGCGCGGCCGGAGTACATCGGGCTCCGATGATGGCCCTGGCGGTGTTGTGCGCTTTGAGCTGGAACATGCAGCAGGCCATGCAGCTGATTGAGACGCGGCGTCCGGTGGTGGATTTCGCGAATGTTTACGTGCGCAGCGTGCAGCGGTTTTTGAAGGAGTACGTGACGAGCAGTACCTAGTACCGGGTACCAAGTACCGAGCCCTTTGCGGTTCAACCGAACTAATCCTGAATAAGTGATCATTTTTGTGATTCCCAGCTTAAAGTACTGGCTGGACGAGGGGTGAGGCGCGTCTAGAATTGGCCTCGCGGAGTCGTTGCAGGCCAGGGACGTAGAGAGCCGAGCTGGGCTCGGCCGGGACGGGCGAGGCGCCCGTCTGCACGTGGAATCTATGCGGATTGATGGAGGAAGTTATGTTTGATTGGCGCCGCCCAGTGGGGCGGCTTTTGTTTGGGCTGCTGTCGGTCGGGATGATGATCGGCGAGTCGCCAGCGGCGACACCGACTATGACTGCCGTCGTGGATACGGTGTACCGGGCGGACGAATGCCTGAATGCATCGGTTTGGGCGAAGGCGGGGCAGCCTTAGGTCGGGAGATTTTTGCACGGTCGCGAGGGTCTCTTAAGAGAAGTTAACTGCAGAGATCGCAGAGTTTTCGCGGAGGACGGAGAGTCTTTAGGTGCGAACTTGACGGCTGCTTGGAATTTTAGCGGACAGCAGAATTGCAGATAAAGTGGAGGACTAATGCGCAAGAAAATCATTCTGATACTAGTTCTGCTGGCGACTACGGTTGCTTGCATTCACAAACAATCCGGGCCGGTTTCGGCTTGGGAGCGGGTGAACGTGAATATGGCGGCGCTGGCGCAGATCAATGATGAGGTCGCGACGGGGATCATCGCGGTGCAGCAGGCAGGAACGATCAGCGTGCAGCAGGCGGCTCCGATTTTGGGTTACCAGGAAACTGTGGCCAAAGATCACATAGCGATCGAGAGCATTCTTTCCGCCGGTTCGACCGAGGCTGGGAGCAAAGCGGTCCAGATCCGGGGATTGCTGAATGAGATCAAGAACCAGGGGACCGTGCTGATTCAATCGGGCGGGCTGGGGGTGAAGAATCCGAAGAGCCAGCAGAGTTTTACGCAGGATCTGCAAGGGATTGTGAACCTGGCGCAGATTGTTTTGGCTGACTACCAACTGGCGGAGGGGAAATAACATGGCGAATCTTAGTGCACAGGCAATTGCCCTGTTGGTGGAAGAACTGCTGGCGGCCATTTCGGCGGTTGGGCCGCTAGGGGTGGAGCTTTATCTGAAGCTGCAATCGTTGCTGCACCTGGGGCCTGACGAGCAGGCGAATGTGGTAGCGGCGATCAAGGCGGGGCTGGCAGCGGATGCGGAGACGATTGCGGCGGTCGAGGCGTGGAAACAGCAGGTGGGGCTGTAAAGTCTACAGGCTAAGACTCATCGCGGATTAACTCGCGGGCTGAAGCCCGCTGGTGATATCACCAAGCCGGGCATTGCGGCGCGCCTAGAAGGCGCGCCCTTTCAAAACAGTGCGTCTTCAAAATAGGCCTTTTCAAACTTTCCTATAAGACTCAACCCAGGTTCTCAAACTCAGCTCGAAGCGGATGAGTAACTTCTACCCAATTTCTTCGTTCCAATTCTCGAGCATCTTCTTCACCAACGCCATGAACTGGTCGGCGACGGCGCCATCGATGATGCGGTGGTCGTAGCCGAGAGTTAGGTGGACGAGGGAGCGGATGGCGATGGAATCGCTGCCTTGGGCGTCGGTGACTACGACGGGGGCTTTCGCGATTCCTCCTACGCCCAGGATGGCGACGTTTGGCTGGTTGATGATAGGCAGGCCGAAGACTGCTCCGAAGGTGCCGGGATTGGTGACGGTGAAGGTCGAGCCTTGCACTTCGTCGGGCGTAAGCTTCTTGGTGCGGGCGCGCTCTCCGAGGTCGGTGATTCCGCGCTGCAGGCCGAGGAAATTGAGCTCTTCGGCATTCTTGAGCACGGGCACAATCAGGCCCCAATCGAGGGCGACGGCGATTCCCATGTTGATGTGTCGGTGGTAGTGGATGGTCTCGCCTTCGAGCGACGCGTTGATAATGGGGAACTGCTGCAGGCCGATGATCGTGGCGCGAACGAAAAACGGCATGAAGGTGAGGCGGACTCCGTAACGCTGTTCAAAGGCATTCTTCGATTTATTGCGCAGGTTGACGATGCGGGTGACGTCCACTTCAAACAGGTTGTGGACGTGGGCGCTGGTGCGGCGGGACTCGATCATGCGCTGCGCAATGATCTTGCGCATCTGGGTCAGCGGAACGAATTCGCCGGGAATTGCGGCTGGGGCGGGAGCGGTCGAGGGCTTGGCAGCGGGGACGGGCGCGGAAATAGCAGGCGCGGTGGCCCCGGCGGAAACTGCAGGCTGACCCGGGGGAGTTTGTTTTTCCAGGAAGGCCGTGATGTCTTGCTTGGTGATGCGCCCGCCGGTGCCGGTGCCGGGAACGCGGGAGAGATCTAGGTTGTGCTCGCGGGCGATCTTGCGCACTAGTGGCGAGGAACGGACATGCTCGTCTTCCGCCTCACCGGTCGCTTCTCCGGGGAATTGGATGACTTCCTTTTGCTCAGTGGGCTGAGGTGGTCTGGCCTCGGCAGGCTGTTTGGCTTGCGCGGGCGGCTTGCGCTCAGCGGGCTGGGCGGAGGCGGCAGGCTTGGACGGGGCAGCGGCGGCTTCGCCATCGGCGGAGATAGTGCCTACCACCGTGTTTACCTGGACGGTATTGCCTTCGGCTACCTTGATTTCCTGCAAGACTCCGGAGGCCGGAGCGGGAATTTCTGCGTCAACTTTATCGGTGGAGATTTCGAACAACGGCTCATCCCGCTGCACTTTATCGCCGGGCTTTTTTAGCCATTTGGTGATGGTGCCTTCGAAGATGGATTCACCCATCTGAGGCATGACGATGTCAGTCGGCATAGATCCTTCCCTTGGCCCCCGGATTGGCAGGTGGGGCCGAACGCAAACCTCACATTATATATAAGGTGGCAGAGTCAGGATGGGAAGGTGCTTACGTCTTCAAAGCGTCACCCAGCGCTGAAGCGCCGGGCTACTGGCAGACGTCCCTCCGGGACTGAACACCTGGGTTTCAAGCACATCGGCTGCACCAAGTAGATCGCCGTTCTGCACCGCCTGGCCCAGATCACGTCTGCAGATCATTAATCGTGATGGTGCTCGTGTTCTCGGCCACCCTCTGCGGCAGGCGGCTCCACGCCGAAGCTTTTCTTCCAATAATCCTGCGCCCCTGGCGGCAGCTTCTGCACACGGGAGAGGAAGGCCGTGATTTTCCAGATGTCCTGCTCGCTCAAAATCTTTTGCCAGGCGGGCATGCCGGTGTAGCGAACTCCGGTGCGGATGGCGTAGTTGATGTGCCATTCGGGATCGTCGAGCGGCTCGCGGATGAGTTGCGGGGCGCGGGGGTAGAACGACCTTCCGACGACACTCTCCTTTTTATCGAGACCGCCATGACAGAGAGCGCAGTTCATCGTATAGAGCTTGATGCCATCTATTAGATTGTCGTCGGTGGGCGGCAGGGGATTGTTTACGCGGGGGGCGCGGCGCTCCATGGAGGCATCGAGCGCGGCGTTGGCGATGCGTGCTTCGAAAGCAGGTGGAACCGCATCGGCGCTGCTCGGCGCAAAGCCCAACAGGGCAATGCCTAATCCGATGAGTACGAGCACAACCAGAGTAACGATAACTCCGAGAATGAAAGCGCGCATTTCGCCTCCTGAATCTTGATTTCCGGCGCGGTGTGTTAACTATTCTTCCCCAATCGGTGCGGTGTGCTGCAGAATGGCGGACGCGGCATCGGCTTCCGACTCACGCACCTGCAACTTGATGCCTCCAAAAATGTGCGAATGCCACGCCGCGATGCGCAGCATGTTTTCATCCTGGGCAAAACATTCTATATCGGCGGATTCCAGACGGGTGCGGGCCAGGAGGAATTCCATTTCGTTGTGGAACGTGGCTACCGTGACTAGTTTTTCTTCGATCATCGTGAACAGGGACTAATAGGCTTTGAGGCGGCGCGCCTCGCGCACCACGTCGCTCACCTTAGGCAGAAAGTATTCCTCCTGCGGCGGCGAAAACGGCACCGGGCTGTCTTGCGCGGTGATGCGAATGATGGGGCCGTCGAGATCGTCAAACGCTTCTTCATTAATGATGGCGGCAATTTCTCCGGCGATGCCTCCGGTGCGAACGTCTTCGTGCAGCAGGATTACTTTGTTCGTCTTACGTACGGTCTGGACGATCGCTTCGCGGTCGAGCGGCGAAACGGTGCGCAGGTCGATTACTTCTATATCGATCCCATCTTTGGCCAACATTTCGGCGGCCTCAAGCGCGGTGTGCACCATGGCAGCATAAGTAATGATGCTGAGATCATGGCCTTCGCGGGCAGTACGGGCTTTGCCTAGCGGAACGATGTAGTCGTCTGCAGGTACTTCTTCTTTGATGCGGCGGTACAGATACTTGTGCTCGAAAAAAATGACGGGATTGTTGTCGCGAATGGAAGCCTTGATGAGACCCTTGGCGTCGTAGGCGCTTGCCGGGCAGACGACTTTGAGCCCGGGCGCGTGGACAAACCACATCTCGGGATTCTGCGAATGAAACGGGCCTCCGTGAACATTGCCGCCGCTG
>QIAS01000265.1:0-7196 GCA_003225615.1 Acidobacteriota bacterium
CGAGTTGACGCATGTTTAGGGCTGATTGTTGATTGGTTCCACTCCTTGCGAGCAAAGCGCCGAGCCTGCCAGTCCCCGAGCAGAGACTCTGAAGGGGGTGTCTTTGGGGTAACTCTTTCAATTCTGCGGCATCTAAGGTATTAGAAGGGAACCAAAGGTGGGGGTGGGGGTAATGAAGTTCCGTAGTACTACCATTCTTGTGGTTTTCCTCTTTCTGATAGCTAGTTTCTATCCAATCCTGGCGCAAGACGCCCCTCAAAGTACCCAAGATAGATCAGATAAAGACGCGAAGAGGCACGCCGGCGGGCTCAAAGACATTAGTGCTATCGGCAACCGCAACGTGGGTTGCGGGCGAGGCGTGGGCAACTGGTACAGCCTGGATCGGCAAATCCAGATGGGCAAGGAGTTCGCCCAGCAGGTGGAAAGCACCGCGAAAATGGTCTCTGATCCCGTGGTCACAGAGTACGTCAATCGCATTGGGCAGAATTTGGTGCGCAACTCTGATGCCCAGGTCCCCTTCACTATTAAGGTTATCGATTCTGACGAGGTGAACGCCTTCGCGCTGCCCGGTGGATTTTTTTATGTAGATTCCGGACTGGTACTGGCGGCCGATAATGAAGCGGAACTGGCCGGGGTAATGGCACACGAGATTGCGCACGTGGCCGCCTGCCACGCCGCGCGTGAAAGCACTCGCGGCCAGTTAATGAATCTGGCCTCCATCCCACTAATCTTTGTGGGAGGCGGGATCGGCTACGCAATACAAAATGCTGCGGGACTGGCGCTGCCGCTTGGCTTCCTGAAGTTTTCTCGTGGTTTCGAATCGGAAGCCGATTTTCTGGGTCTCGAGTACATGTACAAAGCGGGCTATGACCCACAGGCTTTTACCGCTTTCTTTGAAAAAGTGGAAGCGCTTAATAAAGTGAAGCCCGGGACGCTGGCCAAGGCTTTCAGCACGCACCCGCAAACGCCGGATCGCATTGCCAAAACCCAGAAGGAGATCGCGACGGTGCTGCCGACGCGTGATCAATACAAAGTAGACACTTCCGAGTTCGAAGATGTGAAGGCGCGCCTGGCGTCGATTGAGAACCGCCACAAAATTAATAATGGGCGGGAAGGACGGCCCACACTGCGGCGGGCTTCGCACCCGAGCAGCACGACGGATACGGGTAAGCCGGATGACGATAAAGATCGTCCTACGCTGAAGCGCAGGAACGGCGATGGGCAGGATCAGTAGCGATTGTTTTCTGCTGACGACTATGGCCGGCGGCTAAGTTTTTGACACGGCGGGTGAGATCTTCATGAGCCGAGCCGAGGCGAGGTGATGGGTTGGGCTCAGACGATCTTTCCCGCCGCCAGATCTTGCACCAATTCCCGGTCTGCTTCCAGGAAATCGTAAGAGGGCAATTCCGAGCGCTTGGCCCAGCGGACGTCGCGAAAGATCCGATTCTCCAGTTCCCCATTGTAGTTGTGCACCACATAAAAGCGAAGCTCGACGGCTCCGCCACCTTTGTATTCGTGCTGAATGCGAGCTACTTCTTCGCCGATGCGAGCGTCGATACCTAATTCCTCGTCCAACTCGCGGTGCAGGGCATCGCGGGGCTGCTCGCCTTCTTCAATTTTTCCGCCGGGAAACTCCCATTTGAGGGGCATCGTCTGATGGCGGGTGCGTTGGCACACCAGGACCTTACCGTCTTTGAGGATCAAGGCTGCAACTACGCGTTTCATTGTTCGGCCGCTGCGGAAGCGGGAACGTCGCTGCGGCTGGGATCCACGCAGCTGGTGAAAGTGAACGCAAATGCGGCGAGTCCGCCGCCGCAAGTGAGTTCCAGTTGGCGTTCGCCAAACTCGCGATTATCTACCAGCGCATACATCCTGGGCTGCTGGACCAGGATGTAACTTTGTTCTTCCCCATTCGCTACCCGAAAGCGAGTATCGGGCGTTGCCTGGGCACGAGTGAGCGGCTTGCCATCTTGCCGAACGATGACCTCGCTGGAGGCGCCGCGTGGGGACGCCATTACGAGGTTTACAGCTGCGGCTGAATACTTGAGCATAAGACTGTGCTCGGTTTCACCGACCGATTCCAAGTACTCGGCAGTGGAGGCCCAGTGACCGCGGGCGTAGAAGAGATTTTCTTCGAGATCTCCGGCGAAGAGATATTCGGAAACCTGGTCCTCGCGGAAGCCCCCGGGATTGCCAATGCGTCCGCGGCGATGGCCGAGGTACAACTCCGGCGATGGTTTGAAACACGCTGCGCCGGAACGATCTTCATCGCGCAGTGGCGCCATTACGGGCGGGAGCGCGACGCCGGCGTCTACCTCACGCAGCAACTCCTGGATGGCTTCTTCGCATTCGGCATATGCGCCTTCGCCAAAGTGCGCGAAGCGCAAATAACCTTCCTTGTCGAGCAGGTACTTGGTGGGCCAGCAGCGGTTCGCGAAGGCTTTCCAGATTTCGTAATTTGAATCAATGACGATGGGATAAGTCAGGCCGAACTGGCGCACTCCGCGCTCTACGTTCGATTCATTCTGAGCAAAGGTGAATTCCGGCGTGTGTACGCCGATTACCGTCAGGCCACGGTTGCCATAGCGTTCGTGCCACGCCTGGACGTACGGCAGCGTACGAATGCAGTTCACGCAAGTGTAGTCCCAGAAATCAACCAGGACGACCCGGCCGCGTAACTGGCGAAAACTTAGAGGAGGGGAATTCAGCCAGATGCGCCCGATTTCAGGGGCTCGCACTTTGCCTTTTTCGACTCTCATGCGCCGGATCGTTCCAGAAGCTTGCCGACAAGCGCCGCGCAATGCTGAACCAATTCGCGATCCTCGTCGTCGAAAGCGGCAGGGAAGTGGCTATCAATGTCGAGTTCACCTACAACTTCATTTTTCACAAAGATGGGCACGACGATTTCCGACTTGGTTTCGGAGGAGCAGGGCAGATACCGGGCGTCGGCGCTGACGTCATCGATGACCAGCGTTTTGCCAGTGGCGGCTGCAGCGCCGCAAATTCCTTGATTCAGGGGAATTCGAGTGTGCGGGGTGATAGCTCCCTGAAACGGGCCGAGCACAAGCGCAGCGGGCTGGGAGCTGGTAGAGTTCTCCAGCATATAGAAGCCCACCCAGTTGTATTTGAGCATTCGGCCGTGCAGCAGGCGCACGATTTTCTCCATCAACTCACTGGCGGAGTGGACCGAGCCCGCCAGGCGGTCTACTTCTTTTCTGACTTCATCCACTTTTGAGGTGACGGCCATATAGGCAATCTTAACCCATTGCCTGCGAAGCTCGTTTGTGAGGAAAAGGTTTTACAATTTCCGGACAGATATTAGACCTGCTGGTTGCGGAAAACGTTCCGGTTGAATTGCGGCAGCGAGAGCCCGTAAACCTTGAACCAGAGTGGGAGCGGGCGTGTTGAGCAGTTCGTCGCTGATGCAGTAGACGCGGTGATCGCGAACTGCCTGAATTCCTTCCCATCCGCGCTGGTGAATAATTTTTTCCAGAGGCACGCGATCGCCGGCTCCGCACCAGGCGGCAATAATGACTTCGGGATTTGCGGCGGCGATATCTGAGGCGCGCTGTTGTTTGCCGGGTTCACCTACGAACTCGCCACCGGCGGCCTCGACCAACTCCGCCACCCAGAGTTGGGAGCAAATCAGGGGCTTGCCCCATTCTTCGCAGAATACACGCGGGCGAGTAGCAGCCTTGGCTTGTGCGCGGACGCTTTCGATTTCCTGCTGCATTTTCTTTATTACCTGGTCACCGCGCTCGGAAACAGCCAAGGTTCCTGCGATAGTCGCGATGTCGGTGTAGATGTCGTTCAGCGATTTGGGCGCCAGCCCCAGGAAACGAGAACCTGCCTTCATGATCTCGGCAACAGCTTTCTCCTGGTATGGGACGGCGGCAATAACTAAGTCCGGGCGTGCGGCAATGATCTGGGCGGCATTGGCCGTCCAGGAGTCAGCCAGGATCGAGCGGCCGTTGCTGGCTGCTTCCGGGCAGACCTCTGCGCAGTACCTGGTGCAAGCCACCAAACGGTCGAGTTTGCCGACATCGGCAAGAATCACCGTGGCGCTCGGTTGCAGGCTGACAACGCGCCGCGGTGTGTAATCAGCAGTCGCCATGAATTAGAAAGGCAAAGCGGCAATGGAAGGAGCTTCCGCCGCGGGGGCACTAAATTGTGGTGAAGATCGAGAAGGCCCCTGCCGGGGGGAACCGGCAAGGGCCGTTCGCGGTGATCTAAGCCGCTTTCCTCAACTGCTTAAACTTCGCCCAGCGTGCTTTTTGGGCCATCGAAATTCTCTTACGTGCTGCCGCAGACAATCTGCGCGGTCCGCGCCTCATGCCTCTGGCGGTGCGAGTACCGTTAGTACCCCGTGCGCCTAGGCCTCTAAGCGCGCTGATCGCATCATCGATGCGATGTAACTCATTCTCAGTCCGTTTTCGTTCCGACTTCAATTCGACTAATACCCGAGCAAAGTTGGACATAGGTCCGGTCCCCCTCAGCGAGAGATTCTAACACGCCGGGCTATCATGCCTTATAAGTGAAAACTTGTTTTTTCGCAGGCATTACAATAGCAACAATGTACTCGCCGCAAGTTCTCGACCACTTCCAGCAGCCGCGCAATGCAGGAGATCTTCCTAACCCGGATATTTCTGTGCAACGCGAAAATCCCGCCTGCGGTGACGTGCTGAAGCTCACCCTGATCATAAGGGAAGACCGTATAGCCCAGATCGGCTTTCGCGCCAAAGGATGCGTTTACCGAACTGGCGAAGGGAAAGACGATAGAGGAAGCGCGCGCGCTTTCCGGAGAAGAATTAGTCAGTGCGCTTGGCGGACTACCTGAGGCATCGACCCACGCCAGCCACTTAGCTATAGAAACCCTTGCGGCGGCGCTGAAGGAGTACGAGAGGGGTTAGCAGAGCTCGGGAAAACGTGAAGCAGAATCGCTAGTGCGGAGAAGCCGCATCGCGTTTCTCGACCCGGCGTGAAGGCGGGCGATGAACCAGCCCAATCTCGTCTCGTTGAGTGGATAGCGTGAGTGCATTATGGTTAGTAAGTGACTGGGATCTAATCCGCTGCGGAACGATCCGGGAAATAAACTCTCCAGCCGTTCTTCTGCGCGATTTGTAGCAGGTCTGGATTGGGATTCACGGCAAAGGGGTGCAGCGCCGTTTCCAGCATCTCCCGGTCCCAAATGGAATTTCCGAATGCCAGATCCGGTCGCCGCCCGAGTGTCTGGTGAATCGCCTGCGGTTTGCCTGGTCCGGAAGGTACGCGCGTCAGGCGGTCAGTGATTGTGCCATTCTGGATTTCAACGGCCGCAGCCAGGATTCTGTTGTCGGCAATGCCGAAATGCCGCATGGCGGTGCGAATCACCCATTCGTTGGTGGAAGAAACTGCCCAAACATCGCAACCACCGGCCTGTAAGCGCGCAACCAGTTCCCGCATTTCGGGGATGATGTTGGGGACAAAAAATTTATCAAAGTAACGCGTCGCAGCCCGCTGCACCTCGGCCTCAGTTAGACCGCGATGCATAGTGACCATTTCCCCGCATATGACCTCTTCGCTTACTTTGCCGGCCTTGTAATCGGAATACCGCGCGCGTGCCCAGCGGGCGATTTCCTCCGATACCAGGCCTTGCTCCAGTTCCCAACTGAAGAAGCCCTCTCCAGCGTCGCCCCACCAGAGAGTTCCGTCGCAGTCGAACGCAGCGTTCCGGGGCTTTAGAGACAGGATGGAATCGATAAAATCAGTGGCTTTGGCGGGAGATGCGGGATTCAATGTTGGATGGGTTCCTTTCCGACTCGGTCACCCACTTTTCGACACGGCGAAGGAGGCGAGCTTTGCGTATTCTTCCGGCGTGTCCACGTTAAAGGTGACCAGTGGGTCGTCCACGGGCAGGTATTCGATTCGATCCTGGTGCTGGTGCTCGATGTCGCGGGCCACAGCGGTGGTGGGGGCGCGCAAAAATTTCTCGATCATCTCGCGTCCCAGCACAATCGGGTGGCCGTGTTTGCCGCCATATTCCGGCACAACTGCCCACTTGGCGCGTGCGATGGCGGTTTGAAAGGCGTCGTGCAGCTTCTCAAGTGTAGTTGCATTCGCCGGAGGCCGATCGACGAGGGTGACCATAGCGGCGTCGCGGCCGCGGCTCAATATGTGCTGCAAGCCCGTTTGCAAAGAACTGAATTGTCCGCGAGTGGGATCGGGATTAACAACCAGCGAGGCTCCATTTGTATAGACGACCGGCGCCAGCGTTGCTGCATTCTTACCCGCAACGACGATAACCATATCGGTCCAGTCGGAGAGCGCGCGAATGGTCGCGGAGAGAAACGTCCCAGAAGCCTGGCCGGGAGTTGTCGGCGGCCACGGCAGCAGGGCTTTGTCTGTTCCCATACGGGAAGATTCGCCAGCCGACAAGATAACTCCGCACAACGCGGCGCGGCCCATGTGGCGAAGATAGCAGAAAGTGGAGGATTGTTGATTATTGATTTTGGTTGTTGATTGAAAAGCCGGCGGAACGATGAGGTTCATTCAAAAAGCAGCATGACCGCTTACTCATGTTCGTCCAGGGCCTCAGCGGCGGCATCTGAGGTGTCGGGCGCGTCGCTTTTTTCATGGAACCAGCTCATGTGCGGCAATGCGCGTTCCGCGTCGCGTCGCACCGCGATCAGTTCGGCCGTTATAGCGACTGCGATTTCTTCCGGCGTTATGGCCCCGATATCCAGTCCAACGGGAGCATGCACACGCTGGAAGAGGTCGGGAGACAGACCTTCTTTTTGCAGTTCCTTGAAAATAGCAATCGTCTTGCGCTTGGAACCTATCATGCCAATGTAGCGTGCGGGAGTGTTTACCGCCCAGCGCAGGATGCGCATATCGTCGCGGTGGCCGCGGGTGACGATCACAATGTAAGAGGACTCATTGGGCGCGAGTCGCGCCATCACCTGGTCGAAATCTTCCGCGTATAGCTCGCGCGCCTCGGGAAAGCGCTCGCGGTTGGCATAGGCTTCGCGGTCATCTACGACAATGACATCGAACCCGGCATTTTTTGCAACTTTGTAGAGGTTTTCTGCTACATGGCCTGCGCCGAACAGGTAAAGCAGTGCTGGTGGCAGTACGGGTTCGACGAAAATGTCCAGCGTGCCGCCGCAAACCAAGCCGGTATCGTACTTGGGATCCTGATTGAGGTTGAAAGTCAGGGT
>QIAS01000265.1:7241-12631 GCA_003225615.1 Acidobacteriota bacterium
CTTCGACGCAGCCGCCGCCGATCGTTCCTACGATAGAGCCATCGTCGCGCACCAGCATCTTGGCCGTTTTGAAAGAAGGAATCGAGCCGCGCACGTTGACAATAGTGGCGACAGCTCCCCGGCGGCCTTCCTGGCGCAGCTTTACAATTTCCTCGTAAATGTCCATCCAGGCTTGATTATTGGGGTTTGCGGAGGGCAAGTCAAACCTTCTATAACTACTCAGCGAGGAAGCACACCATGAAAGCCGTCCGCATTCACGAGTTTGGCGGCCCGGAAGTTCTGCACTACGAAGATATCCCTGATCCGAAGCCGCGCAAGGACCAGGTGCTGATCCGGGTGAAGGCCTGCGCGATGAATCATCTTGACATCTGGGTGCGCAAAGGTCTGCCCGGAGTGAAGCTGCCGCACATTCTGGGTAGCGATATTGCCGGAGAAGTTGTCGAAGTCGGCGAGTACGTTACGGCGGTCAAGCCGGGGCAGCGCATTCTCATTGCGCCTATGCACTTCTGCAATCATTGTGTGCAGTGCACCTCTGGACGTCAGAACCAGTGCCGTGAGTTCACCGTTCTAGGGAATGGAGTGGATGGTGGCAACTGCGAATTGATGGCGGTGCCGGAAGTGAACGTCATTCCGATTCCTGACAACCTGGGCTTCAACCAAGCGGCTAGCGTGCCCCTGGTCTTCCTCACAGCCATGCATATGCTGACCGGTCGAGCGTCAATCCGACCAGGACAAACCGTGCTGGTGCTGGGTGCTAACTCGGGCGTGGGTATTGCGGGCATCCAAATTGCCAAGCTCTATAACGCCACGGTGATCACCACGGCCGGTGACGAAAAGAAAATGCAGAAGGCTCGTGAACTGGGAGCTGATCATGTGATCAACCATTACAAGCAGAAAATTGGCGATGAAGTGAGAAAGATCACCAACAAGGAGGGGGTAGACATTGTTGTGGAGCACGTAGGGGCGGCCACCTGGGAAGAGAGCCTGAAGTCGCTCAAGCCGGGAGGCACTCTGGTGACCTGCGGCGCCACCACGGGGCCGAACGTCAGCCTGGAGTTGAGATTCCTCTACTCTCGCCAATTCAATGTGCTCGGGTCATACATGGGCACCATGGGTGAACTCTACGAAGTTCTGAGACACGTGTTCAGTGGTAAGGTGAAACCCGTGGTGGACAGGACGTTCCCGCTAAAAGAGATTCGGGCGGCGCACGAGTATATGGAAAAGAGCCAGATGTTCGGGAAGATCGTGTTAAATCCATGATTGCCCACAGATCGTTCAAAACTGGCGATTGCAAGTTGGAATTGAAAACTAAACTGGACGGGATGCGCGCTAGCCAGTTCCTGCCTCTATGTCTTCCATGATTTAGAATAAGACTATGCCTCGGCAGACCAGTTTTGGCAGCTATGTAGATATCGAGAAGGGCAAGCGGGTAGTCAAAGAACTTACCTATGGCAATCCGACCCCTGAGGGTGTGGTGCTGACCACGCTCGACTCCGCGGTCAACTGGATGCGCAAGAATTCTCTATGGCCGATGACCTTCGGTCTGGCTTGCTGCGCCATCGAGATGATGTCCATGGGCGCGGCGCGATTCGATATCGCACGTTTTGGCGCGGAGGTATTTCGTCCGTCTCCGCGGCAGTCAGACCTCATCATCATTGCCGGGCGCGTTTCCAACAAGATGGCGCCCGTCATCCGGCAACTCTGGGAACAGATGCCCGAACCCAAATGGGTGATTTCTATGGGCGCATGTGCTACCTCCGGTGGTGTGTTTCAGAATTACGCGCTGGTACAGAGCGTGAATCAAGTGATCCCGGTGGACGTGTATGTGCCGGGCTGCCCACCTCGACCCGAGCAGTTGATTTATGCGATCACATTGCTGCAGGACAAAATTCAGAAGCAGCGCGGCAGCTTTAAGCAGGCGCTGAACCTCACGAGCGAAGAACCTCCCAGGTCACCAGTGCTCGAAAATCGCTGAAGGGCCTGCGTTTGTCTTCAGTCGCCTCGAGCTTCTCGAAGTTGCGGATCTCATTCCGACGGCAGCTTGAAATCTACCTTGATCTCGGTCCGCATTGCTACGGGTTTGCCGTTTAGTCGAAAGGGCCTGTAACGCCATTGCCGGACCGCGCTCATAGCTGCATGAGCCAGCACGGGGTGTCCACTCACGAGTGACAAATCATGGACAGAGCCGTCTTCCGCCACAACCGCCTGCAACACGACCGAGCCGCCTAGTCGTAGGGTGCGCGCCTGCACCGGATAAAGTGGCTGCACCCGGTGCACTAGCACGCCCTGCGTCAGACCTTCGGAAACCGGTATGGCAGGTTGGGGCAGGTTCAACGGAGCAGATAAAACATTGCTGAGCGGGTTCTCCGCGTCCGCGTGCAGGTCTGTCAGAGCCGGCGCGCTGTCTGGGTTGCCGGAGTCCGCGGACAGACTCGCACTCCCCCTTGTAGGGTCCAGCGCGGCTGGAAGCGGGGAATCAGCTTCGGGCTGCATATTTCTGACAAAAACGTCATCGGCAGTGCTGGTTTTCTCAGTTTTAGTCGCCAGCACCAGGGCGGAAGAGGGGCTAGGCTTATAACTTCTTGCAGGTACCGCGGGTGCCGGACTGGGGTTCCATCGTGTAGAAGCGGAAGCCGGGGCCGGGGCAGGTTGTAGAGACTGCGCCGCTAAATCCCCTTTGCGCCCGGACGCAGTCTTTGCCGGTTCCCCACGTCCTACAAGCCATCCCAATCCGAGGCTGATGACTATGGCAGATATGCCGACAAGTACAAGGTTCCTCTTGCCTGACCTTGTCCGGGACGCATGGACGAGGGTTTCCCTCTGTTTGTGCAACAGGCGTTCAATGCGATGCCGCAGGCGGGTGCTCGTCGCTTCGAATTGACCTGAAAGTGCCTCTGCGGCCACACTCGGCCATAAACGGCGCTCGCTATCGGCGTCAGTCAAACGGCGCTGCGCAGCCATAACCAATTCTGCCAAGTCCTGTAACAGCTCGACGTGCCGCTCGGGGAAGCAATGGGGCACACTGGAAAATGCTTCCAGGATGCCGGCTGCGGGAGCCTTTGTGCCCAGCGGAACCACGGCCAGCGAGCGCAGGCCGAGGCGGCGACAGACCTCCGCATCCACACGTGTGTCATCATTCGTGTCTTCACAACGTAGAGCAGTCGCCGTGCGCAGGCACTCTCCAGAAATCCCTGAGCTCGTGTCCAAACTGGCGCCCAGATCCGGCGCCAGTTTGCCGGCAACGGCTTTGCAAATCACCGCATCGCCCTGCCGCAGGGCGATCGCCGCTCCGTCGGCTTGGGTGAGTACTCGCGCGGACTCAGCAATTTGTTGAAGCATGACTTCCGGGGTCCAGTCTCCATTGCTGATGCTGGTGCGTAACCCGGCAATCGCTTGCTCAGAATGGCGATCGCTAACCGACGCTCCAACGCCAGTTTTGGGTGAAGTTGGAAGCACCCCGTGGTCCACTTCTCCCGACGTGGCAGACGAAAATAATGAAGAGGTATGCGCCATGTAGCGGCTCCTGACAAACACAGTCTCTCGCTGTTCATGCAGGAGCCCGGCTAGAGGTACTCCTGCGGCACAGGCCGGAAGTCGTTTCTGAGGGTATTAGTGGACGAAATGCGGCGTTGACCGAAGTGTGCGTCAAAGGAAGCCGCTTGTCAACGTTTGTGGGTTGCTTTTCCTTGATGTGATGCGTGTAGAATTCCGCGCAATGAACTCACTAGAAATCTCATCCGAGCAGTTTCGCCAACTAGCATCGAAAGTTATTCAATTGGCAGATCAATATCTCCGCACGTTGGACTCGCGCCCAGTTCTGCCCGCGGCTCGGGGTGAAGAGACCGAACGGCTGTTCGGCGTCGATTTGCCGGAGCAAGGGTTGGGCGAAGCTGCGGTCGGCGAACTGGAAGAAGTGCTGCGCCGATCGCGGGCGCAGAACGGCCGCTTTTTTGGGTACGTGCTGGGCTCTGGAGAACCGGTTGGGGCTATCGCAGATCTGCTGACAAGCGTGCTGAACCAGAACGTTACCGCGTGGCGATCAGCTCCCGCTGCGGTGACTATTGAGCGCACCGTTGTGGGCTGGCTCGGAGAGGCGATCGGATGCAGCGGCTTTGAAGGAAGCCTGACGGGCGGAGGCTCCTCTGCCAACCTGATGGGACTGGCGATGGCGCGCGAGGCTAAGACACCGGCCAACGAACGGGGTCTTCGCGGAGCTCCGGCGGGAGTGGTATATGCCTCGGATGAAATTCATATGTCGATTCCGAAGGCTGTGGCGTTACTGGGCCTGGGGCGGGAGAATCTCCGCCTGGTTCCGGTGGATGACTCTTTTCGAATGATTCCGGCCGAGTTGGAGCGCGCCATTCGGGACGACAAGACAGCAGGAAAAATCCCGATTGCAATTGTGGCCTCGGCGGGAACGGTAAATACCGGAGCTATCGATCCCTTAGTTGAAATTGCAGAGATCAGCCGGCGTCACAAAACTTGGTTTCACGTCGACGGTGCGTATGGCGCATTGGCCGCCATTGCGCGTCGGGACAAATTCGGGGGTCTCGAAATGGCCGATTCGCTCTCCCTCGATCCCCATAAATGGCTATACCAGCCGCTCGATTGCGGCTGCCTGCTGTTTCGCGATGCCGCGGCAGCCGAGGCTGCTTTCTCTCACACTGGAGACTATGCGAAGTCTTTGAGCACTGATCCTTTGGAGGGGTTTGCTTTCTTTGAGGAATCACTCGAGCTGTCGCGGCGCTTTCGCGCGTTAAAGCTGTGGCTTTCGCTGCGATATCACGGTGTGGCAGAGTTTCGGAGAGCGATTGAATTCGACTTGGCGCACGCGCAGCGTCTGGCGGCAGATATTCGGAAGCATAGGGAACTCGAGATGCTCGCGCCCGTAGAACTGAGCGCGGTTTGTTTTCGATATAAAAGCGTGCGAGGCCAATCCGAGCAAGAGTTGAATCGGGTGAATGCGGAATTACTTCGCCGTGTGGTCGAGCGTGGCCGGGTTTATCTCTCGAATGCGTCGCTGCGCGGCAAGTTTGGCTTGCGCGCATGCATTGTCAATCACCGCACAACGGACGCTGATGTCGACGCGATTGTTCCTGAAGTACTCAGTGCAGCCAAAGAAAAGTAGATGGGCGGCCGCTTGAATTCAGCTGAATCAGCGTTCCTGGTAAATCCGCTGCTCGCGTTTGCGTCCTGTGTCGAACACATAATTGGTTCTGCATCGAACATAAAAGGAAGACATCAGTGGGAATTTCCGCCTGAGTAGTTCGCCGGAGTTGCTCGGCCCTCCGGATTCTCTGCCACTCTCGAATTTCAGGCCACCCGGCAAGTCCGAAGGCATCAAAGGCTGCACGTGAGGTTTATCACGGAGTAACCGCAAAGGAGAACGT
>QIAS01000563.1:0-2172 GCA_003225615.1 Acidobacteriota bacterium
TACTCCCCTGCTGTCGCCCGATGCGAACACCTTTCTCCGCTCGGGGCATTTCACCCTTACGGCCGACGGCGCCCTGTCGGGAGAAGTAATTGAAACCAGTAGCGGCGATCATGCGAGCCGGGTCCGCGCCGCCTTCATTCACTTCAATGACGTGCAACGCTTACAACACGTAGAGCAGCGCCTGAACCGCTCAGTTCAGGGATTTACCTTGCAAGCTCTGGATCTTCAGCAACTCAGGGATCTGCGGCAGAACCTGGTACTCACCTATAAATTCACAACTCCGCAATACGGGCAGGTACGCGGACCCTTGATGCTGGTGCGTCCCCGCGTACTCGGCGAGAAAAGCTTTCCCGTCGAGCAGAAACCCCGGCAATATCCGCTGGAGTTGGGAGGCACCTCGCGGGAAGTGGATGACTATGACATCCAATTGCCCGACGGCTACGTGGTGGATGACATTCCCGAGCCTGTGAAGATAGATATGGGATTCGGCACATACCAGAGCAAAATCGATATAGTCGGTTCCAAGCTCCATTACCGTCGTGAATATGTTGTCAGGAAGCTTGCCGTACCGGCGGAGCATATTCCCGAGTTGCGGAAATTTGAGGGCACAATTGGAGCGGATGAATCCGCTGCCGTTGTCCTAAAACGCACGAACTAATTCTTGGGCGCGGGCACTGCCTCTGCTACCTCCACTCATCTGATATTATCCCCACCCGGTGAATGAATATGGACCTGACAAAGAATCAGCAGGTTTTGCATCATCGCGGAAATTACCTTGTCCGTCGGCAGCGCCTGGCCCCCGGCCAAGCCACCCCGTGGCACCGCGATCCCTTTCACCGCGTGACCGTCGTACTGAGCGGAGACCTGCTCAACATCGAGTTCCGCGATGGCGGAGAAACTCAGCCCTGGAAGATTACAGTTGGCGAAGTGGATTGGGTCGAGCCCACCGATCGCGTCCACCGCGCCGTGAACGTCGGCAAACAACTCTTTGAGGAAGTCGTAACTTTTTTCCTCGATCGTCCCGACGCGGCCCCGCAACCTGAGGACGACTCCAACTAACGTTTGGGCGACACCCGATCAGCCCGCATCATGCATGATCAGGCCAGGCATTAGCGGAAACTAGTTACTCACCCCTGCCGCGACTAGGAACGCATCTTTGCCGACCGGCTCTGGCCTTCGGATTTGTTCAGATCAAAACGCGGGTTCTTGCTGAAGTATTCAAAACACCTGGCGAGTCGACTTTCCTCCTCCGACGTCAGTTTTTCGAATTCTAGCCCGTATAGGGTATGGCTCCCTGTTGCGCGCCTCCAGACCACGTGCGCCTCCGTCCGTAATGGGTGTTGATTCTGGTATTCCTCAATTGAGCTATGCGGAGTCATGATCTCCAACGTAATCCTGGCTCCAACGCCGATCATGGAGTCCAGCGGAAGACGCAGTTGCACACCTGACAAGCTGAAATCGCTAGTGATCCCTTCGGCGATGCGCTTCCCGTCAGAGCAGACCCAAGCCAACAGGCCGTTTTTCGCCCGCGGATGACGTCGTAGTTCGTGCTCCGCGGGCGTGGTCATCATCTGCCGGTCAAATCTGAACTTGTCCATCAGTTTGATGATCTCCTGTGTCACTTGATTGAGATCCGTACTGATAGTGGCCGTGATGCCGACTTTCGAGCCGCTCTCCTTGACCGTTTCAAACAGCAAGTCCAGGCTGTCTTGCAGTTGTTTCAGGCGCTCCATCTGTGACTGGCTGACCTCGGTAATTCGCGAACTCGCAGTCGCGGATTCCCTCACCGAACTGACCATCCGCTCAATCACTGCCGCCGTCTGATGGGTCTTCTGCGCCCCGCCGTTTACACATTCCACTACATGCTTCATCGTCTCGACGGTTTTCACCACTTGAGCATTGAACTCGGAGATCATGCTCGCGATCTGCTGCGTTTCTCCCGATGTCCGCGACGCCAGATTGCGCACCTCGTCCGCCACAACCGCAAAGCCGCGACCCTGTTCGCCGGCGCGGGCCGCTTCGATGGCCGCATTCAGCGCTAGTAAGTTGGTCTGGTCAGCAATTTCGGTGATGCTCTCGCCAATCTGTTGGATCTTCTCACCCACCTTTTGCAAGGCGGAAGTTTCCTGCGCGGCGTGCCGCGCCTCTTCCACCGTCTCCTGGATCTGCTCC
>QIAS01000563.1:2220-2704 GCA_003225615.1 Acidobacteriota bacterium
CGCACCGATTCCGCCGTGGTGCGCAGTTCACCCGCTGCTGCCGCCACCTGCCGCGCCCGCTCCTGTTGCGAACCACTCGATTCCGCGATGCCCCGCGATATCTCCGCGATTTGCAGCGACGACTGCCCCATCTGCTTGCTGGACGTGCTGATATTGCGCAGAATCGGGGTTATCCTTTCCACTATCTTGTCCATCGCCTGCAGTAACTTGCCGGCTTCATCATGCGAGCGCGACATTACCGATACGTTCAAATCCCCTTGCGCCACGCAATCGGCGATCCCGATCGCCTCATGAATCGGGCCCGTGATCATCATGCGCACCGCCACTATCGTAAGCACCAGGTTGAAGACGACGAAAATCGCGTCTCCCCCCACCACCGCCCACCGGATCACGGCCATTTGCTGGTAGACGTCATCCACATAGATACCGCTGCCCACAATCCAACCCCAGGGCTGGTACAGCTTGACGTAGGATATTTTGGGCA
>QIAS01000266.1:0-6859 GCA_003225615.1 Acidobacteriota bacterium
CACGAACTTTTTTGATTTGCAAGAGATCGAAAAAGGAATAGCTCTCGGCCGCGGCCACCAGTTCGGCTCGTTCCCAATTTGCCAACTGACGCGCCGTGAGCCGAAGAATACGCAGCAAATCCGCTCGACTGTATCGGTACACGGTTTTAGGGAGCTTTCAGGCCGTATTATCAGGAAGTTAATAGTGACAAAGCAAGCGGAAACTACTGTGGAAATCCAAGACGTTAGCAGGAAAACCGGAATTTTCAGGACTTCCCGCCCGCTTGCCAACACAACGCGAACGTCGCACTTTACATCAGACTGTTTCAACCTGTAAAAGCCGCTTTCTGGAGGAGCACACAAAGATGGCCAACACCGCCTTAACCAAGAAATTGAAACCTTCACCTAAACTCGCCGAAATTCTCGGCAGTTCCCAATCCGTAAGCCGCGCTGAGGCTGTGCAGGGACTCTGGAAGTACTTCAAGGCACATAAGCTGCAGAATCCAGAGAATAAACGGGAGATTCTGGCAGATGACAAACTCAAGCCGTTATTCGGCAAAGACAAGATCACGATGTTCGAGGTGGGGAAGATCGTGAACTCAAACCTATCGGACGGCAAGTAGCGGGTTTTTCTTGCGCAGGAACGTTCCCTGACCTTTTTTACCGGGAAGACAGGCTTCTCGCGCCGCTTGGAGAACTGATCTTTGGTTTGTTCGCAGTTCTGATCTGTTTCTCGAGCAGCTCTGCCGCTTGAGCCAAGGTTAAATCATCAGGAACGCGCTGGAACGAACTGCGTTGGAGTTTCTCCTCCACGCTGATGGTCTTGAAAAACAGAGCTTTGCCTCTCATATCCACGTTCAGTAGGGTCAATTCCCAGTAACGCGGCGCGACCTCTTCCTGCTTTACGTGAAACTTCCCGCCCCGATCCAAATGGCCCAGCAGTCCCCCTCCAAACTTCACCTCATGAGTAAGGTGGCCATTAATCTCACTCAACCTGTAGTCTCTGCTGCTGACCCAGATTGAGCCTTCCATCGCGTGGAACACTTGTGCCTCATGAAAGGAGGGCCGAAAGCTCGGATTTGGCTTGAAGGTCAGTTGCACGAGGTCGCCGCGCCGCTGTGCGTAAGTGAACATCAGGGCATCGGGCAAGGTCTTCAGCAATCGCTGACTGCGAGCCTCATCTTTCTCTTGGGCTCGTTGGGCTTTGCGAAGCTCATCCGGATGATTGACGAGGTATTGAATGCGCTCGTCCTGCTTCTTTTGCTCCTCGGGAGAAAGTGGTTGACCGTTTACGGCGATAAGTCGTTTTAGATCCCCGTCCTTGCTCTCCACTACCTCGTAAACTTCTTGTCTGTTGGATTTTTCCGTTTGCAGCCGGAACATCCAGTGAGTGTGGTCCTCATCTTCCGCCTTTAGCTCGTTTGCAATGACTCTGCGGGCGAGGTCATTGGCCGACTGGTGCGGAGCCGATGGCTCGCTTTGCGTGGAGGCGAGCGACACTAGCAAGGAAAATACCAGCGCGGAGTTAACCAAGGTGCTGGCCACAAGTCTTTGAAGAGGAAAGCGTTGGATGGGGCCAGAAACTCTCCTTGGGCCAGCCGCATCCAACGTTCGGCCTAGTTTGCAATAACCTACGCGAGGAGCGCGCTCCATGACTACACCAACTTGCCTGCCGCGTTACTTTGTTGCCGTGCTGTTGTTCTGCGCAATGGCATTCGCAACCGACACTCTAACGATGAAAGATGGAACCAAGCACAACGGCGTATTTCTCGGAGCCACTGCTCGCACCATCACCTTCAAAGAAGGACGCACGATCCACCACTACCCGCGTACCAGCGTGGAGTCGCTGGAGTTCGGTACGCCCACCACGTCCTCTGCTAATACCCCGTCGAGCGGTGCCAAGGCAGCGGCAACACCAGGCCGAACTGTGGTACTGCCCGCCGGCACCGAAATTGAAGTGCTCACGAATGAAAACATTGACTCAAGCAGCGCCAAGGAGGGCCAGACGTTTCGCGCAGATGTTGCCGAGAACATCACGAACAGCTCAGGGCAGGTCGTCATTCCCAAGGGATCGGAGGCCGAACTCGTCATTCGCAAAGTTAATACCGGAGGCGTAACCGGAACACCTGAGGTTACACTCGACCTGCAATCCATCAAAGTGGGCGGCCGACGCTACACAGTCAACGCTGAGGATTTGGCTCAGAAGGGCAATGAGGGTATTGGCGCCAACAAGCGCACGGCTGAAATGGTGGGAGGCGGCGCGGTTCTGGGCACCCTGATCGGAGCCATTGCCGGACACGGAAAAGGTGCCGCCATCGGCGCCGCCGCTGGAGCGGCGGCGGGGGCAGGGACTCAAATCCTGACCCGAGGCAAAGCGGTCAAGGTTCCCGCTGAAACCAAGCTGCGTTTCAAACTAGAGCAACCTTTACATCTGGAAGCGGCCTATTGAAGTACGATTGACAAAGTACGAAGTGCGAATTACGCAAGACGATCATGCTTGGCAAATCGTACTTCGTACTTTCGATGCTAGTGACTGCAGGCCTCGCTACGCTGCGGGTTGCAGCGCGCATGGAAGATATGTGAGGCAATAGCGTAGCCGAGCACGCTGCCCACCAGCACATCCGAAGCATAGTGCTCGCGACCAAGAAAACGTCCCATCGAAACCGCTGTGGCAGCCCCATACGCCAGCAGTTTCACCCAGGGCTTGGGATATTCGTGCGCCACCACTGTCGCCATTGCCCAGGAAAATATGGGGTGCCCAGCCGGGAATGATGTGTTAAAGCCGGCGTGCTGCCAGAAACGGCCGTTTCCGGTGCCTTCTTCAGGACGCTCACGCCCGGCAATGAATTGCATCGGGGTATAAATCAGGAACGTGTTGACCAGCGTTTCCAACTCCAGTTCGCCCGTCTCTTTCGCGTGCTCGTTCTTCTTTGCGATCCCGTAAGCCCACAACCCACCCAAGGTTGCACTGGTCGAATCCAGGCTGACATTTGTGATGTTTCGGAACAAATCCACGTGGCCGTTAGGCAGGGCCCGGCTGGTCCGCCTATCGGTTGCGATTAAAGCTCCAGTACCTGCAAGAAACAGAGCGTCCCATTTGAAATTGGAGGGCTTGAAAGGCTCTGTGTAAAGTTCCTTCTGGTCTCTGAGGCCCCGTAAGACGCTTCTCACAATTATCCCGTGCCGTGAGCCTTGCCCGGAATTCGTTGAGGTCGCAGATCCCGAGCCATCGCTCGACATGTCGGCTGGCTGGGAATCGAAGCCCACGCTGTCCATGGATCGAAAATGCATTATGGGGACACTTGCCGGAGGCGCGAACGTTTGGGCCTTGGCCGTCGCGCAAAGCGCAAATATAAACAGCGCGCCGACAATTGCCTGAGATAAAGCAATCCTGTACCTGTCCAATTCAGCTCCTTGAACCCCAATGGTCGAATGCGAACTTAGAATGCAAACAGCTGAAAATCGGTAACTTGCTTTTAACAAAAAGGCCATGCCCACATCAGCAGTGATCCGACGTTCACCCTCCAGGCGGTTCATGGCCCAGATTAGAACCTAGACAGCCGGCCATTGTTCCTATGCAAAACCTTGCAAAATCGACCATTTTCGCTGCCGACGTGTTTCTGAAACCAACCAAACCGCAGGTCTTCTCTTCAAAGGGTGAGTAGCTGAATCCAGTGGTGTTGAGGCCTGGCAGTGATGACCACAATTCTTTGCCCAACCGGTGTCGGCCAGAAATGTGCCTTCACCACAATCCGGCTCACGAGTGCGCTGCTGTTGACAGCAGTGCTCGTGGGCTGCGGCGGCGTGTCAAGCTCGGATCGCCGGTCGAATCACGCGGGGGCGCCGACCCTGACTATTACCGCAACACCAAGCGCCATCACGCTGGGCTCTTCCACGACGCTGGCTTGGAGTTCGGCCGGCGCCACGTCCGTATCTTTTGACAACGGTATCGGTCAGGTTCAGCCTTCCGGTTCGCTACAACAAAAGCCGCCGGCAACCACTACCTATAACGCAACCGCAGCCGGTCCGGGAGGAACGGCGCAAGCATCAGTGACGGTGACGGTGGGCGGCCAGCAAGGGTTTCAATTTTCCGCTAATCCCTCGAGCATTATTACCGGGCAATCCTCTACTCTTACCTTTTCCGCGCCCGGCGCCACGTCGGTGAGCATCGACCGTGGCATTGGAACGCTGGGAGCATCGGGCAGTGTAACCGTCACACCCTCGACTACTACAACCTACACAGCGACAGCCAGCTTCAACGGCTCAACCATGACGGCCTCAGTGACCGTCACAGTGCAATCAAGTTCGGGCGGCACCGTGAGCTTGACGGCAAATCCCGCCACCATCAGCGGGGGACAAAGTGCGACTTTGAGTTGGACCTCCGCCAATGTCACATCGCTCACGATTGACCAGGGTGTCGGGGCAGTTGCGGTTCCCTCAGGCTCAGTTACCGTCTCGCCGAGCGCGACCACGGTTTATACGATTACGGCCGCGCCGGGCGGCGCCACGGCATCCGCGACGGTGAGTGTAAACTCCGGCGTCCCAAAGCTCGGCGGCGTATTTACCTATAAGTTCGACAATGCACGTACGGGACAAAACTTAAGCGAGTCCATTCTTACCCCTGCTAATGTCAAGTCGACGGAGTTTGGCAAGGTTTTCACTCTTGATGTCGATGGCTACATATATGGCCAGCCGCTCTATGTCACGTCAATAGACATTTCCGGTCAGGGCACCCACAACGTGGTTTACGTAGTGACCGAGCACGACAGCGTCTATGCCTTTGATGCAGACGGAAAAACCAAGTCGCCGCTCTGGCACGTCAGCTTCATCAACCCAACAGCTGGTGTCACGACGATTCCAACTGCCGATGTGGGCAGCACCATTTTTCCGGAGATTGGCATTACCTCGACACCGGTCATCGATCCCGGTACCGGCACGCTTTACGTGGACGCATCCACGAAGGAGAACGGGAGCTACTTCCATCGCCTACACGCTTTGGACCTCGCCTCAGGCAACGAGAAATTCGGCAGCCCGGTCACAATCTCCGGGTCTGTCTCAGGCTCGGGAGATGGAAACGACGGGAGCGGCCATGTTCCATTTCAGGCGAAGATCGAGTTACAGCGAGCAGGACTGCTACTTCTCAACAACACTATCTACATCGCATTCGCCTCCCACGGTGACAACGGTCCTTACCATGGATGGGTGTTTGCTTACGACGCCACTACCCTGAAGCAGGTTGGAATCTGGAACGCTACCCCGAACGGTAATGCCGGCGGAATCTGGCATGCCGGCGGCGGTCTGGCTGCGGATAGCGCGGGCTCAATCTACGGCATATCCGGCAATGGCTTAGCCGACGGCGGCCCGGACTACGGAGACACTTTCTTCCGCCTCAGCCTGGGCTCTGGAGGACTTTCCATAGCCGACTTCTTCACTCCTTTCGATCAGCAGAATCTGGCTGCTCACGACATCGACTTAGGCTCGGGAGGTCCCCTGCTGCTGCCTGATCAACCCGGATCCCATCCGCACCTGCTGACGTCAGCCGGCAAAGCAGGCACGATTTACCTTATCGACCGCGACGACATGGGCGGTTACAACACGACCACTGACAATATCGTGCAGAAAATAACAGGTGCTGTCGGAAAAAACGGAGCGGACGACAACAACTTCTGTACTCCGACTTACTGGCAAGGACGCGTGTATTACGTAGGGGCAGTGGATGTGGCCAAGGCTTTTGCCTTGAACAACGGAACGCTTTCCACTACGCCGCAATCGCAATCGTCGCACGCCTTTACCAGTCAGGGCGCGACCCCGGCAATTTCAGCCAGCGGAAATACCAACGGCATCCTGTGGGTTATTGACAGAGGCGGCGTGCTATATGCCTACGATGCCACCAATCTCGCAACGGAGCTGTACAACAGCAGCCAGGCGGGCACACGCGACACATTGGGTACCGCCGTACGATTTACAGTTCCCACAATCGCCAACGGACGTGTCTACATCGGCACGAAAAGCCAAGTGGTGGTGTATGGCTTGCTCCCCTAAACTTGTCACTGTCGGTGAGAAGCTATCCCGCAGCCAAATGCGTCTTGTCTCGGAGAGAGCGGGTACGCCGTCGCAGGTCGCGAGCGAATAGTCGCCATAACCACACATGGTCAGGAATGCAGCGGCACCTACCGTGCCGTCCACCCGCCATCTATAAGAACTGTATGACCGGTGATGAGAGACGCTGCGGGCGACGCCAGGAACACTACCGCTCCGGCAACCTCCATGGGTTCACCAATCCGGTGCAGAGCGGCAATACGTTCGATCACATCGGAACGGAATGCCGCATCCGCCAGCGCCGGCTCAGTTCCGGGGGTGCGAATGAACGTGGGAGCCACCGCATTCACCGTGATCTTGTACTTGCCCCATTCGACGGCAAGGCATTTCGTAAGATGCGAAATAGCTGCCTTGGTCATGCAGTAGATCGACTCACCAGGTAAGGCGACGAACCCGGCCTGCGAGCCCACGTTAATGATGCGGCCGCGCTTCTGCCGAATCATGATTCGTCCTGCCGCCTGGCTGGCAAGAAAAGTTCCTTTAAGATTCACTGCGACGGTAAGATCAAAATCTTATTCCTTAACATTTTCAGCGGGATTCTCAGGGCCAAGCCCGGCGTTGTTGACCAGAATATCGAGTCGGCCAAAATGGGCTGCGCTCTCCTGAATGGCGCGGGAAATCTGGTCAGGACTCGTCATATCCATCTGCAACGGAAGCGCACGCCGTCCCAGGGCAGCGATTTCCTGCACCAGGTCATTTCCGGTTTTCACGTCCCGCAGTCCGAGAGCAACATTAGCACCGGAGTGAGCCAGCGCCAGGGCGATGGCACGGCCCAATCCAC
>QIAS01000266.1:6885-7414 GCA_003225615.1 Acidobacteriota bacterium
GGGGAAATTCACTCATTGGAAAAATATTCTTCGAGAGTGCGGTGGCTCGAAATACAGTTTGCAGGCGCCGGGTCTAGTCGTGACGTTGTGCGGGCCAGAAGTAACGTTCGCGTTTTCGTGCTTCTGCGTAACTCCGCTGCGCCTTCTGAACCTCCTCCATTTCAGAAACGTCTGCAATCGGTACATCCCACCAGCATCCGTAGCCCGGCACCCTATCGTCGTAATCAGTCTCAACCACGACTACAGAAGTGCGGCTCTGTTTCTTTAAGCCATCCAGGGCTTCGGCAAGTTCTTCATGTGTCTGCGCTCGCACTGCTGATGCCCCAAGGCTGGCAGCATTCGCAACGAAATCGACCACGATCTTCTCACCCTGCATGCCATTCTTCCGATAGCGATACTCTGTGCCGAAGCCGCCGCTTCCGCAGGCGCGGCTCAGCCCGCCAATGCTTGAAAAGCCATGATTGTCGAGCAGAACAATATTCAGTTTCACGTTTTCCTGTAAGGAAGTAACAATTTCCTGCGCCATCAT
>QIAS01000267.1:0-5293 GCA_003225615.1 Acidobacteriota bacterium
GCAGGTGCGCAAGTTGCTGGACGAAGACAAAGCATCCCGCAAGGGACGAGAGCAGTTGCTGGGGGAACTGGCTGAACTCCATGCCAGACAAATGCTGGCAGAAACTCCTGAAAGTAATGGTCGAAAGCTGATTGTGCGCGTCTTTTCCGACCGGGACGTGGTTTTCATCAAGCTGTTGGCACAGAAACTGACGCGGTTCGACTCGCGAGCCGTGGCATTGTTGGGTACAACATCGGGGCAGGCTTCGCTGGTGTTTGCGCAATCGCCGGGCCAGCCTTTTGATATGGGTGGGTTGATGAAGGACGCAATGGCGAAACTTGGAGGTCGCGGGGGCGGGAGCAAGGATCTGGCTCAGGGCGGGGTTCCGCAAGTTGGCGGGCTTGAGGCAATGGTGGAGGAACTCCGGGCAAGACTAAGCGCAACTTAACGATCAGGGCGCGGCGGAGTCGAGAGATTGCTGGCGCCAACAATAAACGTTACGTCAGTTGCAAGCTCAGAGGTGGCAAGGGAAGTCCCTCGCTTTCGCACGTCCATCGTTCACCTTTCTCAATGGCGTGTCCGGCGGTCAAGGTGCCGGAGCTGACAATATCACCAGTTTTCAGTGGTTCGGTGGGGAAGCGGCGCACCACCGCACGGGCGAGTTCTGCCAGGCACGACGCCGGACTTCGCAGGGAGTTCCTGCCCGATCCTTCTTCGATCAGTTCTCCGTTCTTGAGCATTCGGACTTTGAACTGGGACAACTCTTCCACGAACTTGGGAATTCTCTGGGGATCGACCTGCACCCTTTCACCAATCACCAGGGCTGCGTGCAGTCCAAAGGAGGCCACGAAATCGCCAGGCTGAAAACGCCATTCGGGGAACGGACAGTCGATAATTTCGAATCCCAGCGCCAGCCACTCCGTGGCTTCGAGAGCGGAATTCGCGTCGACGGCTTGCGAAGTGATTGGCTGTTTCAGACCGAAAACGATCTCGGGCTCGATCTTTAGCGAACGGGTGCGCGAGAGCGACAAGGTGGCTGAGTTGCCGGGGGCCTGGTGGATGGTGTCGTCGTACATGTGCGCCCAGACCAAAGTTTCCAGCTTGAGCACGCGCCACATTGCTTTGTTGGCATAACCTACCTTCAGACCTACGCTTTTGTGACCGGTCGCCTCGTGCCACTGCTTAAGTGTGGCTTCAACTTGGTAAGCTGTCTCCAGATCGAAACCCGCGCGCGATGAGAGGGGTACCTCGACCATCTTGCCAGCTTCGCGTGCGGAGAGAAGTTCGCGGGCGAGGCTTTCAATTTCCATGTTTGACATACCTGATCTAGATTCCAGTACTCGATTTCATCACGAATGGATGGGAATTGTAGCGAAAGCTGGCCGCCCGAGCAGAAACGCCGCTCTTGAACAGGGACAATCCAGAACGCGATGCACCTCTGCGGTTCGCTTCATGCTACATTTTCCATGTGCATAAGTGAAAAGGGCTTGTGCTCCAAAAGACGCGGCGAGACGCGTCTCTACAATACATTTTTGTAATGCATCATGGAACAACGCCTTATCCTTATTAGTTTGCTGATCAAGCTGGGCGTGGCTGCCTCTGCTGCCAGCATCCTCGGCCGCTCGAAGGAATTCAAGTCGCTCTTGTTTCGCGAAGAGCGAACGCGAAAGCAGCAGGTATATCTCGTTCTCTGGTTTGGAATTCCCATCGCGCTTGGAGTCTGGATCCGCTTCAGCGCCAGAAGCTTCTTCGCCGGTGATCTCTCGCTTGAAACCACGATTCTACTCGGCATTATCGTGGGCCGCTTGGGTGGTGTCCTGGGAGGAATGCTGATTGCGTTGCCGGCGGTGCTTCACGGCGAGTGGGCGACGTTACCTTTCAACGTGCTGTGCGGATTCATCGCCGGGCAGTTGCGCGAGATTGCGCCGGACAAGGAAGATATCTGGTCGTTCTCGCCCTTCATTGATCTGAGCATTTACCGCTGGATTCGGCGCAACCTTCCTACGCCGCGCCTCTTCGACTGGCAGATTATGTTCTTTGTCACGATCGTGGCGCTGCGCTTCGTGCACACCGAGTTGTCCCGCTTTCTTCCAAATGCCACGTTCAGCCTTGAGAGCCCCAGCCCCTGGGTGGAAGCCGCGATTTACGCTACTTCGATCATGGTGATTGGAACTGAGCTCAAAATTTTTAATGGCATCCGTATTCAGATCAAGCTCGAAGAGCAGGAACGCTTGCTGTTGCAGGCGCGAATGGAGGCTTTGCAGAACCAGATCAATCCTCATTTTTTGTTTAATACGCTGAACTCGGTCTCTTCGCTGGTGCGATTTGATCCCGATACCGCGCGGCAACTGATTATTAAGTTAGCGAACATCTTTCGACGCCTTTTGCACAGCAGTGATGCTTTTGTCCCACTGCGTGAAGAAGTGGAATTTATTGACGACTATTTGGATATTGAAGTGGTCCGTTTCGGACGCGACAAGCTGCAGGTGATCAAGGAATTGGACCCATCGTCACTGGATGTTATGGTGCCGAGCATGCTTCTGCAGCCGCTGGTGGAGAACTCGATCAAGCATGGGCTCGCCTCCAAGATCGAGGGCGGCAGCATTTACCTGCGCAGCCGGCTTAGCGATTCGCGCGTAGTGATTGAAGTGGAGGACAACGGGGTGGGCATGGGAGCCGCGCAGTTTTTGGAGCCTCCCAGCGGCCTGGGGGGAACTGGCATTGGCATGGCCAATGTGGCGGAACGGCTTAAAGTGCTATATGGCGACACCGCTAAAATGACCATTGACAGCTTTGAAGGGAAGGGAACCCTGGTGAGAATCCGGTTGCCGGTGCTGCCCACGGCCGAGGCACTTCCCGTCTATGAAGAACGCTCCAGCACACGGCGATAAAACTGCTCGTATTGCGGGATGATCTCGCTCGAGCAAAAGCGCGATTCAGCTTCAAAACGCGCCTGCTTCCCCATCTGGGCAAGTCGTTTGTCGTCGCTCAAGAGCTCGATGGCGTAGTTTGCCATCGTATCCACATCTCCCACGTCGGCGAGATAGCCGCTTTTTCCATGTTCAATCACTTCAGGTATTCCGCCCACCCGAGTGGCTATCGGTGTGACCTCGCACGCCATTGCTTCCAATGCCGCCAGCCCGAACGACTCCAGCTCGCTGGGCAGCAGCATGATATCGGCTACTGCTAATTTTTCGTGGACCCGATCCTGTTTTCCAAGGAACAGCACGTGCTCGTGAATGCCCTTCTGCACCGCGAGCCACTCGGCACGCGAGCGATCCGGGCCGTCTCCTATAAGGAGTAGCTTCGATGGGATCTTCTTGTGCACGCGATCGAAAATTTCTACGACATCGGTGAGGCGCTTGACCGGTCGAAAATTGGAGAGGTGCACCAGAATTTTTTCGTTGCTGCTTCCGTAGTCCGAACGTCGTTTGGCCCACTCCGGATCGCGCCGGTAAAGCTCGCAGTTCACGAAGTTGTAAATCACCTGAATGTGGTTCTTGATGTCGAACTCTTTTACCGTGCGATCGCGAAGATAGTTGGAGATCGCGCTGACTCCATCGCTCTGCTCGATCGAAAAGCGGGTGATGGGGAGATAAGAGCGGTCAAGGCCGACGAGGGTTATATCGGTGCCATGCAGCGTGGTGACGAACGGGAGCTTGCGATGGCTGCCACTCGCGGCCAGCATTTGCCTGGCCAGCATCGCGCTCACCGAATGCGGAATGGCGTAATGGACGTGCAGCAGGTCCAGATCATAAAGCTCTGCCACTTCAGCCATCCGCGTGGCCAGCGCTAAATCGTAAGGTGGGTAATCGAACAAGGGATAACGAGACACTTCCACTTCGTGATAATGAATGTTGGGCTGCGGCCCGGTAAGTCGGATGGGTTGAGAATAGGAAATGAAATGGATTTCATGACCTCGCTGGGCCAGTTCCAGGCCTAACTCTGTGGCCACTACGCCGCTGCCTCCGTATGTCGGGTAGCAGGTAATTCCGATTTTCATCCAGGTTCTCTCCGGCGATTATCGCCCTCTGCATTCGATGGCGAAGCCAAGAGCAGGATTCATACTTTGGGCAGAAAACACGCAGCTTTGCAGGAACGGCTCGCTCTCAGGCGATTTTACGAGGGCTTCACGCCTTCCGCGAATCCCGAACCGTGCGGGTCGATTTTCGCCAATTCTTGCTGGAGACGCTGGCGATTCTCCTCCGGCAGGCCGGTGAACTCAATTCCCATACCGACCCCGGGATCGCAGGTGCGGACCACGGCGGTAGTCACAATCTTCTCCGTTTCCATCCAGAACTCAATTCTTAGAGTGGTTCCTATTGGCAAGGGCAGAATGGTTTCAATGTAACCGCCACTGCCGCTGATATCGGTGGCGTTGACGCGCATGGGCGTGTTGACCCGCTCGTCCTTTATCTCCATGGGAACTGAAATTTTGTGGCGAGCGAACCTTCTGCGATTCTGCCGTAGGATGGGCTGAGCCGGTTTCTCGGTCGTGAGCAGCTCTTTCCAGGGACATTCCTGATCACTGAGGATTTGCACACCGACCTGAATTTTCTGCAGCGGTCCGGCATCCACCACCCAGGCTACCTTGAAGCGTGCTTTCTTGTTGCCATGCTGAATGCCGATAATGTCCCCCACCTTGAGTTGGTGCTCAATACCCGAGATGAGTGCGCCTTCTTTACTGATATTGCTAGCTTTGGCATTCTGGAAGAAAGGGTGATCGTCCGCACCCATGCCGAAAACGTGCACTGGCAGATCGGCAGCGACTCGAGGCTCCGGCCGCGGTTCGGCCATAAATTCCCTCTCCCCGGGGGAGTAGCCCGATTAATGATACAGCTAGTATCCAAGTCGCCCGCTGCGGAAGTACCTTCACTGGTACCGACAAGCAAGCCTGGCCGGCTAGGGCTGCATGTGTTGTCGCGCCACCGCCAAATCATGAAACGAAATAAGCTCGATTCCTTGACGTTCCAGGATGTGCTTCGCCGCCGATGAGGTGAGCACTTGGAGCTCGCGCATGCGCGACGCTTTTAGTCGTGTGCGCGTGGCCTGCAGTGCCGCATCGTTATACCCGGGATGGCATACGAATTCCCACGTGCCCTCTGGGAGACGTTCAGCGATCATTTGGAAGAGATGCTCGTCCAACGTGCCGGTAACGGCAACACCCAGGGTGCCATCGGGTGTGACTAATCCGGCCTCTTGCACAGCACGTCGAAATTGGCTGGCGAAGCGCCGCAGGAACTTGAGTTGTGTCGATCGCTTCCATAGCGTGGGTCGAGACAAGAGCATGGCGAGAGGGACAACACTAAGGGGA
>QIAS01000267.1:5545-5865 GCA_003225615.1 Acidobacteriota bacterium
AAGGAGGCAGTAGGGGCGGACCATCCAGCAAGACAATGTGACAGCCAACGCCGAGCGAGGGCAACATTTTGGCCGAGGCCGTCGCCTCAGCGAAAGCCGGCCCATTCGCCATAAGCGTGGCGGAAGTAACCACGCCCTGCTGGTGCGCCTCTTGAATGGCGCGGTTTACGCCAGAAGTAAGTCCGAAATCATCGGCGTTGATGATGAGGCGGCGCACGCCGAGAGTCTAGCAGGGCGCGCCGGTTGCTGTATTCCGCAAGGGGTGCCAGCTCGTTTGACCGCTGTTTTAAAGCTCACGTATACTCGAACTATCGCGATTC
>QIAS01000268.1:0-1272 GCA_003225615.1 Acidobacteriota bacterium
GGCATTGCGCAGCAGTTCGTGGCGGCGCGGGGAGGCTGAAGCGAGCACGAGCATCTTGGGTTGATTTTACCGGACGACTGCTCAAGCTTCATCGCGGTCACCAGGGGAAAAGTCTTTAACCGCAAAGATCGCAAAGATGGGGCGGGGCACGCTAAGCAAGCTCGTTAGCGCCGTCCTACCTGCTCTCGCACCGACTCGATCAGCTTGGTCGAATCGTAGCCAATTCCATCCTTGAATACTGTCTCGACGTTCTCAATGTCTGCGATTTTGTGGGATGGATCTCCTTTTATGATCACGAGGTCAGCCTGTTTGCCCGGCGCAATCGTGCCAATTCGGTCGGCCTCACCCAGGTACTGCGCGCCGTTCGACGTGGCGATATGAATGGCCTCAAGCGGTGTGAAACCGGCTTCCACCAGCAATTCAACCTCACGCTGATCGCCGAAGCCGGCTAGCACTCCTCCAATTCCGGTGGGGTCCTCCCCCGCTACCAGCAGGCCTCCAGCCTTCGCGAACGCGTACTCGAATTCCATCTCTTTCTTAAATGCGGCGGCCCAGGGTGAGACAGGCATCTTGTAACGCTTTTGAATGACGCTGCTATCGCCGACCCAGACTTTGTTGTCGAGGAAACTGCTGCGAGCGTCCGGTGAGAGAGCATCAAGCACTCGCTGCTGAATAGTCGGCCTGCCCGGTACGAACATTTCATATACCGGCAGCGTGGAGGTTACAGAAACGTGGTGCTGTACGAGATCGAGAATCATTTCGCGTACCGGACCGGCCTGCACATCGATCTTGGACAAAGACTCCGTTGAATCGGGAGTCTCGGGACAAACGTCGGGCTTCTTCCAAGGTAAGAACTCGGTGTCTTCCATCAAGCCATGCTCCAGATCGTCAATGCCAATTTGAGCGGCCTGCCGGAATCCTATTGAGCAGAGGTGGCCTGTGACCTTGGCGCCGCGCTTGTGGGCAACCGCAATGGCTGCTGAAAGCTCGGCTGGAGTGATGAACATGTACGCCTTGAAATTGTCGATGCCTTCGTCAAGCCAGTAATTGACCGTGCGCGTGGCGTCGTCGGGACCAGTGAGTTCGTGCAGCTGAACGGCGAACGTGCCGGGCCCTTCCAGATATGGTCCGGTCACATGCATCTTGGGGCCGGGTGCTTTGCCGGCTTCGATCTCTTTCTTGACGCCCAAATCCGTGTACGGCTCAATCGAGCCAGTGGTGCGGATCGTAGTGACCCCGCTCGCCAGATAGAGTCGCGGGAAACTGAACGGC
>QIAS01000268.1:1308-1804 GCA_003225615.1 Acidobacteriota bacterium
TCACCGTGTAGCCGGTCAGGTCGAGCACTTGGGCATCCTTGGGCACGGCCCCGCCCACCGACTCGATCTTGCCATGACTCAGAATGAGTGTCTGGTCCTCGCGCGCTGGAGCTCCTGTACCGTCAATGATGCGAACGTGGGTGAGAGCTATGACAGGCGCATCGAATTTGACGAATTTGTGCACCTCGGGCGAGAGGGACTGGCTTGAACTGGACATGATACAGAGGAAAAGGAAAACCGTTGTTGCCGTGAGCTTTTGCATTCTTCACTCCGACTACTCGCTGTAAAAGCGAATTATTGTAGCCGACGCGCAGCCTTTAACCGCAAAGTACGCAAAAGGGACGCAAAGAACGCAAAGAAATCTATCAGCCCCGCGCAGCAAATCGCATCTGAGACCGGGCAAGTGAGAACGGGAAGCGTCGTGTCGCCTGTTAGAATCAAAGGTTAACCTGAAGTCTCATGGACCGCTCTGTAATCCGCAATTTCGCGATTATCG
>QIAS01000268.1:1872-7548 GCA_003225615.1 Acidobacteriota bacterium
GCCATGGACCTGGAACGCGAGCGCGGCATTACGATTAAGGCCCACGCTGTCCGCATGATGTACCAGGCCAAGGATGGCCAAACTTACCAACTCAACCTCATCGACACTCCTGGCCACGTGGATTTCTCCTACGAAGTTTCCCGATCCCTGGCCGCCTGCGAAGGGGCACTGCTAGTCGTAGACGCCTCCCAAGGAGTGGAGGCCCAGACGCTGGCGAATTCGTACCTTGCCATCAATCACGGGCTGGAGATCATCCCCGTCATCAACAAAATTGACCTGCAGAGCGCAGATATTCCACGTACCAAAGAAATGATTGAGAGCGCTGTCGGCCTCGACGCGACTGATGCGTTATTGATCAGCGCCAAAACCGGGCAAGGCGTCCCCGATGTTCTGGAAGCTATCGTAAAGAAAATTCCACCGCCCAAGGGATCGCCCGACCGGCACCTGCAGGCGCTGCTGTTCGACTCCTGGTTTGATCCCTATCGCGGCGTGGTGGTCCTGGTGCGCGTCTTCGAAGGAACGCTGCGCAAAGGCCAGAAGATCCGCATGTGCCTTCGACGCGGAGACTCTCGGTGTGCTTACGCCCAAGCCGGTAGAAATCGACCAACTGCAAGCCGGTGAAGTCGGCTTCCTCATTGCCAACATCAAGAATGTCGCCGACACAAAAATCGGTGACACTATCACGCACGACACCAATCCGGCTCTCGAAGCTCTGCCCGGCTTTGAGGAAATCAAGCCCATGGTTTTCGCCGGGCTCTACACCGTGGATGCCCACGAGCACACGCAGTTGCGCGAGGCGCTCGAGAAACTCAAACTGAACGATTCTTCTTTCTTTTTTGAGCCGGAAAGCTCCATTGCCCTGGGCTTCGGCTTCCGCTGCGGCTTTCTTGGCCTGCTTCATATGGAGATCATTCAGGAGCGCCTGGAGCGCGAGTTTAATCTGGACCTCATCACAACTGCGCCCGGCGTCCGTTACCGGGTGACAAAGACGGACGGCGAAATCATCGAGGTCGACAATCCCTCCAAGTGGCCGAACCAGAGTGAGATAGCCAAGGTCGAGGAGCCGGTAATCCTGGCCACGATCCTGACCAACGAGGAGTACGTGGGTGGGACTCTGAAGCTGGTAGAAGAGAAGCGCGGCAAACAGAAGAGCTTCGAATACGTCAGCGCTGCGCGAGTGATGCTGCAATACGAGCTGCCGCTGAACGAAATCGTGCTCGATTTCTATGACCGCCTGAAATCGGTCTCGCGCGGATACGCCTCGCTCGATTACCACCTGGCGGGCTATTGGGAGTCGCCGATGTCGAAGCTGGACATTCTAGTCGCGGGCGATCCCGTCGACGCCCTTTCCACTATCGTCCACCGCGACTTCGCCTACGACCGCGGCCGGGCTCTGGCTGCGAAAATGAAAGAGCTCATCCCGCGGCAGATGTTTGAGGTGGCCATTCAGGCAGCCATTGGCGCCAAGGTCATCGCCCGCGAAACCGTTCCCGCCATGCGCAAGAACGTTCTCGCCAAGTGTTATGGAGGCGACATCACCCGCAAGCGCAAGCTGCTGGAGAAACAGAAAGAAGGCAAGAAGCGCATGAAGCGGATCGGGCGAGTGGATATACCGCAAGAAGCTTTCCTTGCGGTGTTGAAAGTGGGAGAAGGAGGCGGCTAGGGGAAAGGATTTCTTCCCCCGGTCTGCCGAGTTTTAGCCCGTCCGAGGCACCTTAAGTTTTGGTACAGTTTTTGCTGTATGTGCAAATCTCAAAGGTTGCACGAAAAGTTTGGCACAAACTCGTGACGAGCCTCGTTTTCGCTCGGTGAGACTAAGGTCTTGCACTTACTAGCCTTATCTGGCTTTTCGTCGCGAACAACGCACCGACTGAACAATCGATTCGGACACCGACGGCAGAGCTGGCAATCACATCCACAGTCTTTTCCACAGAAAGGCAGCAACTCTTGTGACCGCAGTGACATGCGACGACCGTGACGCGGGGACGGCAGCAAGCGAAAAACATGAACTCTGCCTGCCGGAACTGCTGTAGGCCGACAGCCTAGTCAATCGGAGCCGCTTCCCCGTCAGCCAGAGATTCGAATCGAGTGGAGTTCTTCAGGAAAGCCAAACTAATTTTGCCTGTTGGGCCGTTGCGCTGTTTCGAAATGATGATTTCCGCCCTTCCCTGGAGGTCCGGGTCATCCTGCTTGTAGACCTCCTCCCGGAAGATGAACATCACCACGTCGGCATCTTGTTCAATCGAGCCGGATTCACGCAAGTCGGCAAGCTGGGGCCGATGATCGCCGCCACGGCTCTCCGGAGCACGGCTTAACTGCGACAGCGCCACGACCGGGACTTGGAGCTCTTTAGCCAGAGCCTTGAGGCCCCGAGAGATCGCCGACACTTCCTGGGTGCGGTTCTCGTATCGCCTGCCCCCGCCGGACATGAGCTGCAGATAGTCCACGATAAGCAGGTCGAGTTTGCCCTCCGATTGCTGCAGGCGTCGGGCCTTGGCGCGCATCTCGCTCAGTGAGATACCAGGGGTGTCATCAATGTAAATCGGCGCGTTTGCCAGTTGCTCCATCGCCTGGACGACTTTCTGCATGTCGTCCCGCCACAGCGAGCCCGTGCGCATCTTGTGCGAATCCACCCGCGCGCAAGAGCAGAGCAAACGCAGCAGCAGGGCCTCGCGCGACATTTCCAGCGAAAACATTCCGACAACTTTTTGATCGGCGATCGCAGAGTTCTCGGCGATGTTCATCGCGAAAGCGGTCTTGCCCATGGAAGGGCGGGCCGCAATGATCACCAGGTCAGAGCGCTGCAAGCCGCTGGTCATCTCGTCCAGATCGGTATAGTGCGTAGCCAGCCCGGTAATCCGTTGGCCGCGCTGCAGGAGCGCGTCCACCGAGCCGAAGGATTCCTTGACGATCTCCTGCACGCCCATGAAGCCGCGCCCAATGCGCTTCTCCGAAAGCTGGAATATGGCGGATTCGGCGTCGTTGAGAATTTCTTCGGCTGGGTCGGATTGATCGGCGGCGCGCGCAATAGCGGCATTCGCGGCGTGGATCAGGCCGCGCAGCAGCGCTTTATCGCGGACAATCTTGACGTAGTGCTCAATGCTGGGCCGATCGGGGACGCCATCGACCAGCCCAGAAACGTAACCGACATCGCCGACTGACTCGAGCTCTTTGCGCTGGTCGAGTTCCTCGACCAGGGTGATCATGTCGATCGGCCGCGAAGACTCGGCCAGATCCATCATGCGCGAGTAAATGCGGCGGTGCGAGTCGAGAGAGAAATCTTCCGGCTTGAGATGTTCGGCCGCCTGGTTGTAGGAGAGATTGTCGAGGAGAATCGCTCCCAGGATCGAGCGCTCCGCCTCGACGTTCGCCGGCAGGCTGCTTACGAGATTGTAATCAGTAGGTCCAGCATCACCAGGAACACGAGCGCGCCAAGTCGCCATTACAGGTCATACCTCGCTGCACAAAGGATGGTGCATACGAATAAAAGACGAAAGTATACCTCTTTGCAGTGTCTGACTAGTATTTTTTACTGAAGGTCATGGTCTGTCAGGGCAGGAGCCCTTCTCAATTCTTGCTGAGCGACTACTTTGGGGCTGATCTCAGGATCGCGTAAGCGAATGGAGGGCGAAAAGAAGAAAGATCTGTGCACAATCTGTGAAAGCCCGCTCTTATCTTGTGGACTGCGGTCGAAAACGTGTCGATTAGTCAAACCACGAGAAGCGAGACGCAAGCCTAGGCGTGTTCCAGTCGCTGATGTTTCAGCAACAGTTCTAGTGCGCAATTGCGCCGATGCTCCAGCTTCCTTATTCTCGCAAGATAGCGCTCCTCGTCTCTAATCATCTCGTCGTAGTCGTTGATTAAAGAAAGTACAGCCTCGCATCTACGCTTGTCTTCGGCTTCGCGGCATTGTTGCTCTAGATCACGGAGGGCCTCGGTAAGAGTGTCGCAGTCGAAACAGTGGCGGATCTCCGCCTCGTACTTGTGATTCATGTTTTCACCTTTCGGAAAGAATAGTGTTATTTCACCTGTGACTTGCCAGCGGATCTTCGGAAAACCAAGGACAAACTTGAATTTTGTAGGTTCTCTTGTTGCTGTGTGCCCTTTGGTGGCCAGAATGTCTGAAATAAGAAGGGAAGGAAGAGCTAGCTTCAGGGCGAAGAGGGGCCAAGAAGTGATGTAAAAAAGCAAAATGCGGCTTGAGCCAGCCACTCAAGCCGCATTGCTCGGTAGATGTCCTGTCTGCCTTCACCATCGCGCAAAGCGACGGGGCGCATGTGGAGGAGTTGCGCTCTCGAGGAACGTGACTTCCCACATACTCTGCAGGTCTTAGACCTGCAGTCACCGCGATGGCCAGCGGCTCAGTCCTGCCGTGAGGAGGACTCTTTGAGGAGGCCGCAACGCCCGGGCAGTTCAGAACGCGCAAAGCGCGTTCGGAGGAACCCTCCGGCAATTCACCCTCGAGAATTGCCGGAACCGCTGGTCTGCCGCAATGTTCCGGCAGTTATTCAGGACATCCAACGTTTCGCTGGAAGCACTCTGCTTGAAGGACGAAACCTCCGCAAGAAAAAACTAATGCACATTTGTGCAGAAGCTGTGGACGACATGAACTTCTTGTGGAAACTTCTGGAAAAATAGCAAGAAAATCTGCCGCACATCTGAAACTGAACAAGAAGCGGTGCAAAACAAAAAGGGGCGCGACTTCTCGCGCCCCTTATAAGTTTTTCTCCGTGACTCTGGGTCTTAGTGGTGAATTTCTTGCTAATCCCGCACTCCATCCAAAAACGCCCGCAACTTCCGCGAACGCGATGGATGGCGCAGCTTGCGCAGAGCCTTGGCCTCGATCTGCCGTATACGCTCGCGCGTCACAGCAAAAGACTGGCCGACTTCCTCGAGCGTGTGCTCGCTGCCATCTTCCAGTCCAAAACGCATCTTGATGACTTTCTCTTCGCGTGCTGTAAGCGTACGCAGCACGTGTGCGGTCTGGTCCTTCAGATTGACGTTGATCACAGCCTCGGCCGGAGAGACCACGCCGCGGTCCTCGATGAAATCGCCCAGGTGCGAATCTTCCTCTTCGCCAATGGGCGTTTCGAGAGAGATAGGTTCCTGTGCGATCTTGAGCACCTTGCGCACTTTGGCGACCGGAATATCCATGCGCTTGGCAATCTCTTCCGACGTCGGTTCGCGTCCCAGTTCCTGCACCAGCTGCCGCGAAGTGCGGATCAGCTTGTTGATGGTTTCGATCATGTGCACCGGGATGCGAATCGTACGCGCCTGGTCAGCAATCGCACGAGTAATGGCCTGCCGAATCCACCACGTGGCGTACGTAGAAAACTTGTAGCCACGACGGTATTCGAACTTGTCCACTGCCTTCATCAGGCCGATGTTGCCTTCCTGAATCAAGTCCAAAAACTGCAAACCGCGATTCGTGTACTTTTTGGCAATGGAGACGACCAGACGCAAGTTGGCGTCGATCAGCTCGCGCTTGGCCTGCTCGGCATCCATGTCGCCCTGGATGATCTCGCGCTGCGTGCGCTTGAGCTCCTGGAACGACACGCCTGCTTCGGCCTCGAGCTTTTCCAGTTCAGTGCGGATGGCTCGAGACTGCCGGCGATATTCTTTCTTCTGCTCTTCGCTGCGGGTGGCGTCCGCCTTGCGCTCCAGGTTCTGAGACTG
>QIAS01000334.1:0-1015 GCA_003225615.1 Acidobacteriota bacterium
CTGCGACAATACGAATCCAAACGCCCACTTGATGGAAGCGGCCTATGGGTATTCTGGGTCGGGTCTGTTCGGATACTCCCACATGATGGGAGGATACGCCGGCGGCCAGGCTCAATATGTGCGGGTGCCTTTCGCGAATGTCGGCCCCCTGAAGATCGAAAGCGACCTTCCCGATGAAAAAGTGCTATTCCTTTCCGATATCTTCCCGACCGGTTACATGGCTGCGGAGAATGCCCAAATCCAGAAAAATGATACCGTTGCTGTCTGGGGTTGCGGTCCCGTCGGGCAGTTTGCAATCGCCAGCGCTTTCATGTTGGGCGCCGCTCGCGTCATTGCCATTGACCGACTTCCCGAACGCCTGGAGTTGGCCCGTTCCATTGGGGCTATAACAGTCGATTACTCCGAGGAAGACGTAAGCGTCCTCACCGCTTTGAAGGATCTCACCGGCGGGATAGGCCCCGATTGTTGTATCGACGCGGTCGGCCTGGAAGCCCATTCAGCGCAGCTGCAGGGGATCTACGACAAGGTGAAAACGGCGTTGATGCTCGAAACAGACAGGTCAAGCGTTCTGCGACAAGCGATCCAGTCGGTGCGCAAGGGAGGCACTGTTTCGATCCCTGGAGTCTATGGGGGTCTGTTAGACAAGGTTCCCTTCGGAGCCGCCTTCGGCAAGGGCATCACGATGAAGATGGGTCAGACCAACATGCACAACTATATGGAGCCGCTGCTGGAGCGGATTGAGAGGGGTCAGATCGATCCGAGCTACATCATTTCGCATCGGATTACGTTGGAGCAGGCGCCTGATATGTATAAGGTCTGGCGCGACAAGAAGGAAAGGGTCACGAAAATCGTAATCGATCCGTGGGAATGACCAGAGCGTTCGCTGACATCCTGAGAGCCTAGGGTGGGCATCAAAATCGCGGGGAATGAAACATGCGATCTCGATATCAGAAGCGGCATCCATTAACAGGTTTGATCGTTGGAGCGATCAGTGGCTTGACTGGAACAGTCGTCA
>QIAS01000334.1:1043-1593 GCA_003225615.1 Acidobacteriota bacterium
CCGAAGATGTGCACAAATCGAGAGCCGAGGACGAAGCAAGACCTGCGCAGGAACAGAAGGAAGACTCGACGATGAAGGTCGCGGGCAAAATCTCCGAGAAAATCGGGCGCCCTCTATCGCGTGCGGAACGAAAGAAAGCAGGACCTTGGATTCATTACGCCTTTGGCACAACAGTCGGCGCTGTCTTCGGTCTGGCTATGGAATCTGGTCCGGCTTCGGCAGCTGCGATAAACCCGGCGCTCGCCGGCGCCGGTTATGGTGCCGCTATTTTCCTGGCTGCCCACGAAATTGCCGTGCCTGCGCTGAAACTGTCCTCTAATCCTCTAGAAGAACCCATTGCGGAGCAGTTCGCGGAATTTGTATCACATTTGATCTATGGCATCGGCACGGCGTTGACGTACAACAGTATCGACAGACTTAAACGATGATGCGCCCGACGGACGGACCTCTGTGGCGATCAACGTCGGAGGTGGAATGAAAAACAAGAAGGTCGACGCGTGCAAGAGGCCGGTATGGTCAGTACAAGAGCGGTTATCAATGGAGCCTTCGA
>QIAS01000334.1:1684-6562 GCA_003225615.1 Acidobacteriota bacterium
GCCTCCAAAGCGTCTTTATCGATCGATCAAGAGTCTTGTGCATCCATTGCAATTTTGGTAATTATCCAGGTGTGCTATCTGCTCACCGCCACTGCATTTGCTCAAACCGGTTTGATGCAACAGCCTGCAATCGAGCGAAACTACCAGCCTCATTCTTATCAAGGCCAACTCGAAGCTGACGATGGGCAGTGGATTCGTCCGGCAAAAGATTACGCGAGCACTCGTTACAGCTCCCTCGATCAGATCACCGCCAAAAATGCAAAGGACTTGAAACTCGCTTTCACGTTTTCAACCGGCATGACTCACGGGCATGAGGCTGCACCTCTGGTCGTCAACAACACTATGTACATCGTGACGCCGTTTCCGAACAATTTGTACGCTCTCGACCTTACTAAACCAGGCGCTCCGATGAAATGGGTGTATGAGCCGCTGCCGACGCCCGCATCACAAGGAGTTGCATGCTGTGACGTGGTCAATCGAGGCGCTGCCTATGACGATGGGAAAATTTACTACAACACGCTCGACGATCAAACAGTAGCCGTTGACGCGACCACCGGCAAGCAAATATGGAAAACGCGTGTTGGAGACATCAACAAGGGCGAGAGCCTGACCATGGCTCCGCTTGTTGTAAAAGGAAAAGTCCTCGTTGGAAACAGTGGAGGTGAATTCGGGATTCGGGGTTGGCTGACAGCGCTCGACGAAAAGAGCGGCAAGATCGCCTGGAAAGCCTATAGCGCGGGGCCGGATAAAGATGTTCTGATCGGCCCGAGATTCAAACCATTCTACGCGCAGGATCGAGGCCAAGACCTGGGCGTGAAGAGTTGGCCGCCCGACGCATGGAAAATTGGCGGCGGTGGCGTGTGGGGCTGGATTTCGTATGACCCGCAACTCAATCTGATTTACTACGGCACCGCGAACCCAGGACCTTGGGACGCGGAGGCTCGTCCTGGTGACAATAAATTTACGGCCGGCATCTTCGCGCGCGATGCCGACACGGGCCAAGCGGTGTGGTTTTACCAGTTCAGCCCGCACGATCTTTACGACTATGACGCTGTAAACGAAAACATCCTTCTCGATCTTCCTATTCACGGACAAACCCGGAAGGTTCTGGTACATCCGGATCGTAACGGCTATGTCTACGTCATAGATCGCGCGACGGGAGAAGTCTTGTCTGCGAGCGTCTTCGCTCCCATTACGACGAGCCGTGGGGTGGACTTGAAGACCGGTCAGCTTCAGTACGTTGAGGAGAAGAAGCCGATCACGGGAAAAGTGGTAAGGGGCTTGTGCCCTGCATCCCCCGGCGCCAAGGACTGGCAGCCCTCGGCATTTTCCCCACGAACCGGATTGATTTATATCCCCCACAACCATCTATGCATGGATGAAGAAGATCTCACACCAAATTACATCGCCGGCACTCCTTATGTGGGAGCGAATGTCCGCATGTACGACGGGCCCGGCGGATACGGTGGAGAATTTACGGCATGGGACCCGGTGGAAGGCAAAGTCGTGTGGACGATTCCGGACCACTTCCCGGTGTGGAGCGGAGCACTGGCCACGGCGGGAGATGTCGTCTTCTACGGGACGTTAGACGGCTGGTTCAAAGCGGTCGACGCCCATAGCGGAGCGCTCCTGTGGCAATTCAAGACCGGTTCCGGAATTATCGGTCAGCCCACTACGTACAAGGGACCAGATGGGAAACAATATGTCGCCATCTTGTCTGGTGTGGGCGGTTGGGCAGGTGCGATCGTGGCTGGTGGCCTAGACGCTCGCGATGAATCCGCGGCGTTGGGATTCGCGGGAGCCATGAAGGACCTTCCGCATTACACGAACAAGGGGGGAATGCTTTATGTGTTCGCCCTGCCTTAAGTTCTTAGTTGGTTTCTTGTTGCTGATTTCTGAACTGGGAGCGACGGCCCAGACACGTGAGTTGCGCGTGTGCGCAGATCCCAACAACATGCCATTTTCCAGCCGCTACCAGACTGGCTTCGAAAACCGAATCGCTGAACTCGTGGCACGCGATTTGAACGCTCGTCTCTCTTTCGTTTGGCAACGAATGGGGCGGGGATTCGTTCGAGAGTACCTCAATAAGTCCCAATGTGATTTGCTCATTGGCATTCCGACGAACTATCGCCCTGTTCTGACGACGAGCCCATACTATCGGTCGACCTATGTGTTTGTTTCCAGGCAAGGCGAGCCTTCCCCCTCGCTGACTTCTCCGGCACTGCGCGGTTTGAAAATAGGAGTGCAAGTTCTGGATGAGCAATACACTCCGCCCGGAGAGGCCCTTGCGCGGCGAGGGCTGCAAGGCGCGATCGTGGGCTTCGACGCGATCGGAGACAGTGCAGACTCGATTGTCCGGGCGGTGGCTGATCAAAAGGTTGACATCGCCATTGTATGGGGACCTCTTGCGGGTTACTTCGCCAAAGAGTTCGGTCACGATCTTAAGCTCACTCCTGTTGAACCTGAAGTCGATCCACCAGGTCTGCCCTTTAGCTTCGAAATTTCGATGGGGGTTCAAAAGAGCAATCTTGCCCTGCGAGATCGTTTGCAGAAAGTCCTCCTAGACCGGCGATCCGACATCCGCGCCATTCTCGATGAATACGGAGTTCCGCAGTTACCACTAACTTCTCTCGCAAGTGCGCATGGAGTCGCGAGGTGATGCGTCACAACCTGCGAATCAGCGCTCTGCTTGTAGCAATGACAGTACTCGCTTCGTGCAGTCGTGAAGATCGGATTTTGCGTCAACCGCCGCCTTCCAATGACACGGTCAACACCGTTCAGATTTCCGGCTTGAATCCCGGAGCGAATTTAATCCCGACGCCTCCAAGTTCGAACATGTATGAGGAGAGCGCGTATGCAGTATCCGAAGGACAAAAACTTTATGAGGCCTACAACTGCGTCGGCTGTCACGCTCACGGCGGCGGCGGGATCGGCCCTCCTCTCATGGATCGAAACTGGATCTATGGCAGTGAACCGGGAAATGTCTTTGCCACCATAATGCAAGGAAGGCCGAACGGCATGCCCTCTTTCCGAAATCGCATCCCCCAATACCAGGCTTGGGAAATCGCCGCTTACGTCCGGTCTATGGCGGGTTTACTCCCCAAGGGCGTATCGCCAAACCGTATCGACCAGATGAATATAAAGCCCGCGGAGTCTTCCACGCCTGAACAAGTCCCGACCGGAATTACCGGCGTTCCGGAGCAACCCAAGTGAATGTCGCGCGGAATCTTGCTTCATATTTGTTGGCGCAGGCTATGCCTCTTGATCCGGGACGCCACCACATGTTGCAGTCTGCCGCCCCCCAGGCCGACCACATTGAATGGCTGTATTGGGTCATTTTTTGGATGCTTTTCGTGGTTTTTGTCCTCATGATCGCCGCTTTCACCGGTGCGGGCACGAAGGCACGCGTTGTGGCAAGCCATCCGCTTCCTATTCTCGAGAAAGATGAAGAAGCAGAACATCGAGCGGGTTGGGGAGTGGGCGCCGCCCTCGGTATCACCGTGATCACGTTATTCGTCATTCTTGTGCTGAGCGTGATCACTGGCAGGCGTGTCGAAGGACTAACATCCAAAAATCCAGTCACCATCCAAATCACCGGCCACCAGTGGTGGTGGGAGATCACCTATCCAAATTCACAGGCGGATCAGACGGTGACAACCGCCAACGAGATTCACGTGCCGGTGGGAACTCCGGTCGTCGTTCTGACGAATTCGAAGGATGTGATCCATAGCTTTTGGGCGCCAAATATTACTGGCAAACGCGATTTGCTGCCCGGATATTCATCGGCTTTCTGGTTCGAGATAGAGAGGGCTGGAATTTATCACGGCCAGTGCGCCGAGTTCTGCGGCTTGCAGCATGCGCACATGGGATTCTCGATCATTGCGGAGTCCGTCCATGAGTTTCAGGCATGGCAGCAGCAACAACTGAAGACCGCGGCCGAACCGTCGACCTCCGAAGCCATTCGAGGGCGTGAAGTTTTTCTCACTCATGCCTGTTTGATGTGCCATACGATTCGTGGCACGGATGCTGGTTCACGAGTCGGTCCCGACCTCACCCATGTGGCCAGCCGCAACATGATTGCTGCCGAGACGTTGCCCAATACGGCGGGCGCGCTGGCAGGGTGGGTCGTCGATCCACAACGCATTAAGCCGGGGACTCAAATGTCACCCAATCCGCTGGCCCCAGATGATCTTCAGGCGGTGGTCGCGTATTTACAGTCACTTCATTGAGGAACAGAGACTTGGAAGTTGCAGAACCCATTCTCGCGAATGATCAAGACACTGGGCAGTCGGAACTCGCTCAGCGCCTCGCTCGCACGTGGTCTCAACCGAAGGGTCTCTGGGGATGGTTTTGCAACACCCATCACACCGATATCGGTATCCGTTTCATGGTGACCGCCTTCATCTTCTTTCTATTGGGAGGCGTGTTGGCGGCAATGATCCGGCTCCAGCTGATCCGACCAGAGAACTCCCTGATGGGTCCCGATCTCTACAACCAGGTCTTCACTATGCACGGCAGCACGATGATTTTCTTATTTGCCGTGCCCATGATGTTTCAGGGATTTGGTGTGTACATCGTTCCATTGATGTGCGGAGCTCGCAATATCGCTTTTCCCCGCTTGAATGCCTTCAGCTACTACCTCTACGTCGGAGGTGCTCTCGTCCTTTGGGGTGGTCTTCTCACGAATACCGGCCCCGATGTTGGCTGGTTCGCCTATGTGCCACTTTCTGGACCGGCGTATTCCCCCGGACACCGCGCCGATATCTGGTCTCAGATGATCACCTTTACTGAGGTCTCGGCCCTCGGTGTGGCCATTTGCCTGGCAACGACCATCTTGCGACACCGCGCTCCCGGAATGACGCTCAATCGCATGCCCGT
>QIAS01000335.1 GCA_003225615.1 Acidobacteriota bacterium
GCCACAGGCTGCGCCAGCGCAGGAATCATCGGGCAAGCAAGCTGATCGGCAAACGCCGGCCGGGAAGCTCAGCCAGCAAAAGCCGTCGGGGCAAGCGTCCGCTCAGGGCGAGGGTGGCGAATATAAGATCTCGCTGGAAGAAGCTAAAGAACTTTTTCATTCGGTCGACGAGATTCTGAAATTCGCCAGCACGGAGACGCTGCTTCCCATTCATCGCGAAGTGAAGCGGCGGCTGACCAGCCGTGATGAAGTGGTGAGTTACATCCAAAAGCACATGGAGGAAGACGAAGATGCGCAGCGCTTGCGTCGGTCCGAACTGGTGCTCAAGAAGTTCGGGCTGCTGCCGCGGGATTTTAATCTGCAGACTTTCCTTCTGGCCCTGCTGCGCGAGCAGGTAGCGGGCTATTACGATCCAAAAACCAAGACCGTCAACCTGCTGAACTGGATTGATGCGGAGCAGCAGAAGCCCGTTCTAGCGCATGAATTGACTCATGCGCTGCAGGACCAGTCGTTCGGGCTGGAGAAGTGGATGAAGTCAGGAGTCACGGACCTCGAAAAAACCAAGCAGCCCACGCCGGCGGATATTGAGAACGACGAAGCTACGGCGGCGCGGCAGGCGGTGGTCGAGGGGCAGGCAATGGCGGTGCTGGTTGATTACATGCTGGCGCCAACCGGGCAGTCGCTGCTCAGTTCTCCGCAGATTGTGGAGGCGCTGAAGGCAGGAATGCTGGTCGGTACGGCGGATTCAATGCAGTTTCGCAATGCTCCCATTTATCTGAAAGAGGCGCTCACTTTTGCCTACCGCTATGGGCTGGATTTTGTGGTGGAACTGTTGGCCAAGCAGGGCAAGGAAAAAGCATTTGCGGGAGCGTTTGCGAATCCTCCGAAGAGCACGCGGCAGATTATGGAACCGCAGACCTATCTTTCCGGGGAGCGGATTGATCCGCTGCGGTTGCCCGACTTTACCCATGATTTCAAGAATTATGAGCGCTTCGATATTGGCGCGATCGGCGAATTCGATGTAGCGGTGCTCATTGATCAGTACGAAGGGGTCGAGAGTTCGAAGCGTCTATATCCGCACTGGCGGGGTGGGTACTACTATGCGGGGCGGCCGAAGGGCGATGCGTCGGCTCCGCTGGGCTTGTTGTATGTGTCACGCTGGTCGACCCCGGAGCGGGCAGCGGAATTTGCGGCGGTGTACGCGCAGTCGCTTGCCAAGCGGTACAAGCGTGCGCACGAGATAGGGGACGGCGCAGAAAAAGCTCATGATTACACGTCGGAAAGTTTGACGGGAAAACACAGTTGGCTTACGGAAGAAGGGCCGGTTGTGATCGAAGTTGCCGGAGACACCGTGCTGGTTACGGAGAGCCTGGATCAGGAAACTACAGAGCGAGTGGAGCACGAGGTCTTTCAGCAAGTGGCTGCGAAATGAGACGCGCCGGTCAGCGGAAAGCATTAACCACCAAGGACACTAAGGTTCACGAAGGAAACGCAATTAAAGGCCCCTTCGTGCTCCTTCGTGTCCTTGGTGGTTATTTTCTTGGCTTGGACGACTCTGATTGCGGTGCTGCTAGAAAGTGCCGCACTGTGGCTTTTACTTCAAACTGCTTGCCGGCGCGCTCGAGAATGAGCGTGCGCTGCTGGCCGGGGTTGCCTTCGAGCGAGGACCAGACCTGTCCCATGGTGCCGCCCGTGGCGCGGGCGCTATCGACAGAAATCAGCACGTCTCCTTTTTGCACGTCGGGTACTGCGGGCTTGCCTTCGTAGTCGGCTACACCCAGAATCGTGTAGTGGCCGTCGGCTTCTGGACGCAGGACTAGGCCGATCACATCCATGTCTGGCGCTTTGAATGTGTTTCCCAGATCGAAGTAGACGGTATCGTGTTTGTAGTCGAGACCCACTCGGAAATTGAGCAGAGCATTGGTTCCCACCAGGCCTGCGGTTCTTACTGCAGCGCGTTTCTCGAACCAATCCATCGTCTTTTGATCGAAGGAAGCGAAAACCACGTCAGTGAGGAACAGCGGTCCATATTGCAGGCGGGGAAGTCCGAGCACTTGCCAGCCAGGCTCGTCATTCATGCCCCACATATTGGCGATGCCAACCGCGCCCGTCATGTGCGGCCAGGCAGGGTGGGAGTGCACGAGAGTTTCGATCAGATCGCCCGATAGAAAGCTCACGCTTGACCCGGCATCCAGCGCCAAATTATGGCTTTTTCCCTCAATTTTACCGGGGATCTGAATCAGGCCGTTTTCGCCGTTGACTAGCGCCTTCGCTTGCATCCCCTTGAAGTGGAGCGCGCCGGGTTGGGCAATAGTGAATTCGCGGTCGGGATAGTCGATGAGGACATCATAGTGGCGAAGGAGAGCAGAAGGCAGGTTGATTTCGGCGCTCAGCCCAGGTGCGATGGCGTCGCGACCTTCAATGTGGGCCTCTTTCAGCGTGGAGAGGGTTACGGGCATGTCTCCGATGGTGATGGCTTTTGGCGGTGCGGCCGTGCGCACTTTGTATCCCGGGCCTGCCGTTGTTTCTCCTGTGACGGCAAGGCCCATCAGCTTGGCGGCATGCTCGGAGATGGAGAGATCGGGATTGCCGTTATCTACCCAGGCGCGGACTCGCTTGGTGGTGCCGTCGGACAAGGGGAGATAGACATCGATGATGATGCGGTTGTGGTCTAGCGTGATGGGGACGGTAGCGTAGGTGGGCACGGCTTGAGCCAGAGCGGAGCAGGCGAGAGCGAGGAGGATAAGGACAGATTTCATGCAGGAATTGTAGCGCGAGGAAAGTACGAAGTACGATTTACGAAGTACGAAGTGGGATTTCGATTTTCAATGGCCAATTTTCGATTTGAATTAGCAGCCAACTCGGAGTCACTAATTTTACGAATTTACATTCAGGAACTAGCTTCTAACTTCGTAAATCATACTTCGTACTTCGAACTTACAGCTGCTGGCAGTAATCCATCCTGTATAATCACGAGTTTTGTTTCGGTCACGAACGAATTCAGGAGAGCGCTTGCCAGAGGCGGAGATTGGGATTATTGGCGGGAGCGGGCTTTATCACATGCCCGGGTTTACCGGCGCGCGGGAGAAGAAGTTGAAGACACCGTTCGGCGCGCCTTCGGAGGCTTACGTGGTGGGGCGGCTGGAGGGACGGAAGGTGGCGTTTCTGGCGCGGCATGGACGGGGGCACCGGATTTTGCCGTCGGAGTTGAACTTTCGCGCGAATATTCACGGGTTCAAACAACTTGGCGTCGAGCGAATTATTTCGATGTCTGCCGTGGGGTCGCTCAAGGAAGAGCACAAGCCTTTGGAGTTTGTGATTCCCGAGCAGTTTTTCGATCGCACGCGGCACCGGGTGGACACTTTTTTTGGCGGGGGCATCGTGGCTCATATTTCTTTCGCCGATCCGGTTTGCCCTGAATTGGCGAGCGTGGTGGAGCGGGCTTGCAGGAAAGCTGGTGTCGCTGGAAAACGCGGCGGCACGTACTTGTGTATGGAGGGGCCGCAATTTTCTACCAAAGCAGAGTCGAATGTGTATCGCAGCTGGGGGATGGACGTCATCGGCATGACCAACTTGCAGGAGGCGAAGCTGGCGCGCGAGGCGGAGATTTGTTATGTCACCGTGGCAATGGTCACGGATTATGACTGCTGGCATCCTTTGCATGATTCGGTGACAGTGGACCAGGTCGTGGCGGTGTTGGTGAAGAATGCGGAGAACGCCTGCAATGTGGTGCGGGCTACGGTCGCCTCGATGCCGGCGTCGCGATCTTGCAAGTGCGGGGCGGCCCTGGGGCATGCCATCCTTACTGAGCGCGACAAAATTCCTGTGGCGACCCGGCAAAAGCTGAAACTGATCCTGGGTAAATACCTGCAAGTCAAGAAACCTAAAGCATGAGCATATTGGCGGTGGGTTCGGTTGCTTTTGACAGTATTGCCACGGCTTATGGGCGCGTGGAAGATGTGCTGGGTGGGTCGGCGACTTATTTTGCGCTTGCGGCAAGCTATTTCGCCGATGTGCGACTGGTCGCCGTAGTGGGCGAGGATTTTGGGGCGGAGCAGGAGAAAGTTTTCAAAACTCGGGGCGTGGACATTCGCGGGATCGAACGGGCGCAAGGCAAGACTTTTCGTTGGGGCGGGCAGTATCACGACAACAACCTGAATGAAGCCAAGACAGACTTTACGGAGTTGAATGTTTTTGAACGCTTTCAGCCGCGTATTCCGGAGCAGTATCTCGATTCGGAGTTTCTGTTTTTGGGGAATATCCATCCATCCTTGCAGGCGGCGGTGCGTCTGGAACTGGATAATGTGCGGCTGACCGGCGGCGATACCATGAATTACTGGATCAATAGGACGCGCGAGGAATTGCTGGAGACATTGAAGGTGATGAATGTATTGCTCATCAATGACACCGAGGCCAAAATGCTGGCGAACGAGACCAGCCTGCCGCGGGCAGCGCGCAAAGTGCTGGCTATGGGGCCGCAGGCTTTGGTGATCAAGCACGGCGAGTATGGAGCGACGATTTTCTTTCGGGAGGGGGCGTTTGGTATCGGCAGCCATCCGTTTCGTGCGCCTGCGCTGCCGATTGAGGAAGTAAAAGATCCGACCGGGGCAGGCGATGCGTTTGCCGGTGGGTTTATGGGTTACATTGCGTCGCAGGGCCAGTTGAACCGCGAGGTTTTAAAGCGGGCTTTGTTTTATGGTGGCGTCATGGGATCTTTTGCTGTCGAGCGCTTCGGGACGGAGCGGCTGCAATCGCTGACGCGGGCGGAGATTGA
>QIAS01000565.1:0-491 GCA_003225615.1 Acidobacteriota bacterium
GACCGCTACTGTGTGCTTTTGCTTTGCTGGGGCCGATTTCGGTGCCCCGGTTCATGGGTCTGCGATGCATGCCCAGCTTGCAGCTATATCCCTTTGTCGCCGCTGGAGTCTTGGTGAACTCGGTCTTCAATCTGCAAGCCTCAGCGCTGTTTGTCGTCGGCGAGCAATGGGTGGTGCTGAAGGCGTATGGCAGCCACGTTGCCCTACTGGCGTTGGGGACCTTTGTTCTGATTCCGCGTTTTGGACTGGCTGGATATGGATGGGCCGACCTGGCTGCTTGCGCTGGATACGTGTTCCTGCAAGCCGGGCTCTCGCGGGTCATTGGCATCTCGCATCGCAAGCTGTTGCCCTGGGTCGTGGCGTTTACGGCACCTCTGTTTGCCCACTACGTGCCGCATGCCTGGTCAGTCGTGCTCTACCTGCCACTGCTGGCTATGTTGATGGCGTTCAGCAGGCGCTGGGGCGCCGCATCGGCCGCACAACTTCATGAT
>QIAS01000565.1:569-2035 GCA_003225615.1 Acidobacteriota bacterium
TTTCAGCTGTTCTGAAATATGAAATATACAGTCGAAGCTACCGCTTGGGACTTCGATTGTCCCAGTTCGTGCGTCGGAGCAAAAGCTCGCAAACTGCAGGATATGAAGACCTGATCTCCCGCCGCGGTCAGGGCACGCAAGCCGTCTTTCATTTCACATCTGAAGACATATCCGCAATCGTGTGCTCAGTCCCTCTAGCGCTCAAGCGGCAAATCATAACGGAAGCGCAGAAGCTCCTCGAGCAGCGCTTTTGTTTTCGTGGTATCGAACACCACTTCGCTGATCAAGTCGTCTGGCAAAAATGCCCGGACGGGAATGTTTCTTGGAATTGGGACCTGAACCGGCATCGATTTTTCCTGACCCTGGGCACAGCCTATTACTACAGCGGAGAGACGAAATTCCACGCAAAATTGATAGAACTGTGGGAGCACTGGATCACTCAGAATCCCGTCGCGCGCTGGAAGCATCCCTTTGAAGTTGCAGCCCGTCTGCAAAACTGGATTTGGGCTTATTTCCTGCTCGAACGGTCTGGCGAACTTGCGACCCGTCAGCTGTCGCGGCTGCATTCAGCGATCCGCGAGCACGGCCGATTTCTTTCTTCCAACCTCGAGTACCACTGGCCCAACAATCACTTGCTGCTGGAGACAAAGGCGCTCTACGAGTACGCCCTGCTATTTCCCCATTTCAAAGAGAGCTCGAAGTTACTGAACCGCGCAAAGCGCGTGCTGGAACGGGAAGTGCTGGCTCAGGTTCTACCTGATGGCGCGCACTCGGAACTCTGTTCCATGTACCACCGGATTGTTGCCGGGGAGATGAGTGAACTTGCCCTTCTGTGTCAAAAACTGGGAAAGCCTCTGCCACCGAAAATCGAACGCCGCATTTCAGCAATTACGGAATTTACCCGGGCTCTGCTGCGGAGTGACGGAACCGCACCCTTGGTGGGCGATTCGGCGTTGGATGATGTCTATATTCGTTTTGATCCAGCGCAGCGCGAACGCTTGGACTTGAATTACTGGGTCTCACAACAGGACAGATCTCCTTCGTCGCAGCCATCCCCGGAGTGTACGGAACTGCACAATTTTCCGGAGGCAGGCTATGCGTTTGTGCGGGAGCCGAATCGTCGTGTTCACCTGACGTTTGATTTCGGGCCTTTCAGCCGCTGCCCAACTGCCAATCATGCGCATTGCGATGCGTTGAGCTTCGAACTCTATGTGGCAGGGCGGCCACTGATTGTGGACCCGGGGATTTACTTGCCATGGGGACAGAATGGCCGTTGGAGCCACTACTTTCGCAGCACCGGTGCCCACAACACATTGATGGTAGACGGTAAGGAGCAGTCTGAGTTGTCCCGGTACTGCGACGTAAACCGGACTGCGCGGAGCAAGTTGCTAAGCCACTACGCCTCCACTGCTGGCGCCGGAATAACCGCCGAATGCGATCCGTACTGGGCACGGAATGGCAGCATT
>QIAS01000565.1:2046-3239 GCA_003225615.1 Acidobacteriota bacterium
GACAGATTTGCTATGACCGTAGCGGTTTCATCACCATTCACGACGAGGTGAAGGGCTCGGGGCGCCATCGTCTGGATTGGACTTTCCAATTTGCGCCGGAAGTTGATGTGCTGGGACTTGGCGACGGCAATGTCTTGGCCCGTTTTTCGGAAAACTTCAATCTACTGCGCCTTGAGCCAGTCGGGGAACAGTCTCCCACACTCGCCATCGCGCGTGGGCAAACTGATCCGCTGCGTGGCTGGGTATCGCGCAACTCGGCGCAGGTCATTCCGGCGTATGCCGCACTCTACTCGGCTGAAGTCGACCTTCCCTTTTCACTTACTTTCCAGCTCAGCATTTTGTGTTAGAAGCCCCGGAAGAAACAGCCGGTATTCAGCATATGAAAAACGTTGCATACATTGCCAACCAGTTTCCTTCGGCGGTCGAGCCATACGTCTGGGAAGAAATATGCCAGCTTCGCAGCCGCGGCATTGCCGTGATCGCGACCAGCGCACGCCGACCCAATGCCGCCGAGTTGACCGCCGACCTGCGGGAAATTGCGGAGCAGACCTTATTTCTGCAACCGATGCGGTGGTGGCTGTTATTACGGGCTGCGGGTGCTGGCCGGAAGAAACGAGTCGCTGGGCAGGCAAATTCGCGCGTTGCTGCACACCTGGCTGGGCGCTTATTACGCGCTACTCTTACAAAAACGTGGCGTTGAGCACATCCATGTGCATCACGGCTACTTTGGGTCCTGGGTGGCCATGGTGGCGGCCCGACTGTTAGGAATCACGTTCAGCATGACGCTGCACGGGTCCGACTTGCTGCAGCATGGCGCCTATCTCGACATCAAACTGGCGAATTGCAGCTTCTGCTTCACAGTTTCGGAATACAACCGCCGTTTCATCCTCGAACGCTACCCGGGGATTCCTACTGACAAAATTAGCGTGCAGCATATGGGAGTGGGCACTGCTCAGCCTCTTATTCCCGCTAAGCAGGCACAAGGCCCGGAAGGATGCTTGTTGCTGCTGGCGGTGGGTCGACTGCACGCGGTGAAGGACCACGCTTTTCTGTTGCGCTCCTGTGCGCTCCTCAAGCAGCGGAGCCTGCGCTTTCTATGCCTGATTGCAGGCGAGGGGCCCGAGCGAAAGTCACTGGAACAGCTGATTGCCGAACTTGGTCTCAAGTCGGAGGTGAAGTTGCTTGGGCATGTA
>QIAS01000336.1:0-5287 GCA_003225615.1 Acidobacteriota bacterium
AGTGAAGAAATCGCGGGCTTTTATGGGACGCTCGCCGCCGCGGCCGACAGCCACGATTTCAGCGTCAAGTGCCAGCACCGCTGCGGGATAGTCCGCCGCGGGATGGGCTTGGGCCAAAGAGCCTCCGATCGTGCCACAGTTGCGCACCTGCGTATCGCCGATTTGCGAAGCAGCTTGCGGCAGCAGAGGCGAAGAGCGTTGCAGCACACCGGAGGATACGACTTCAGCGTGCGTCGTCATGGCTCCAATGGAGACGCGATCGCCGACCTCCCGGATGTAGTTCAGACCGCTAATGCGGCCAAGGTCCACGAGCAAGGCGGGCGTAGCGAGACGCAGTTTCATGGCAGGTAGCAGGCTGTGACCCCCGGCCAGGATTTTGGCGTCTTCACGCGACGAAAGCAGTTCCAGCGCTTCGCTTAGTGTGCGGGGAGATTCGTAGTCGAAATTTGCTGCGATCATGCGCGCCTCCCGGCCGTCTTCCGGCCTGACTTGCTGTTAGAAGATTTGGCCACTGCCCCTGCCATCGCTTGTTCGTGCTCGTCACGTGAAGCCTGTGCGTGTGTGATAGCCCGCCAAACGCGTTCGGGCTTGAGAGGCATGTCGATGTGGCGGACGCCCAGAGGTGAAAGCGCATCACAGACGGCGTTGACCATGCAGGGCGTGGAGGCAATGGTCCCGGCTTCCCCCACTCCTTTGACGCCCATGGGATTCACCGGGGAGGGCGTGACAGTCCGTTCAAGGGTGAAATCCGGCAGCAGATGAGCCTTGGGAAGGGCGTAATCCATCAGCGAACCGGTGACGAGCTGCCCGTCTTCGTTGTAGATGAGTTCCTCCCACATGGCTTGGCCTAAGCCTTGCGCGATGCCACCGTGAATCTGTCCATCAACGAGGAGCGGATTGAGCACGTTGCCACAATCGTCCACGGCAACGTATTTGTCGATTTTGACTTCGCCGGTTTCCCCATCGACCTCGACGGAAGCGATGTGGGCTCCGAAAGGGAAAGTAAAGTTTGACGGCTCGAAGAAGTGTGTGGCTTCCATGCCGGGCTCAAAGCCCGGAGGAATATTTCTGGCGGTGTAGGCCGCCATGACCAGTTCGCCGAAGGAAATCGACTTTTTGTTGCCCTTGGTCGTGAGCCGACCCCGGCCAATCGTGATGTCGGCAGGTTTCGCGTCCAGTAGGTGCGCGGCTAGCGTTGCCATTTTCGCTTTCAACTTTTGCGTAGCCATGTAGGCAGCCGTGCCGCCGACAGCCGTGCCGCGGCTTCCGAAAGTGCCGATTCCGTAGGGCACCGCCATGGTGTCGCCGTGAACCACGTTGACATCATCGGGATCAATGCCCAGCTGGTCGGCAATCAACTGAGCGAAGGTCGTCTCCTCGCCCTGTCCGTGCGGAGACGCGCCAGTAAGTACGGTGACTTTGCCGGTAGGCTCGATGCGTACCGTGCCGCTCTCCCAGCCTCCAGCCGGTGTCGCCGCCGACGGACCGATGGCACAGATCTCAACGTAAGTCGAGACTCCCACGCCGTAATACTTGCCTTGCTTCCATCCGCTTTTCTGGCGGCGACGCAGGCTGTCGTACGCGGAGAGTTGCAGGGCTTTCTTGAGGCTCTCCTGGTATTTGGCGGAGTCGTAGGTGAGTCCCGTAATGGTGGTGTAGGGGAATTGCTTGGACAGCGGGAAATTCTTGAAGCGGAATTGCGCCGAGTCCATCCCAAGCTCGTGGGCAGCGACGTCCATGATGCGCTCGACGATGTAAGTGGCTTCGGGACGCCCCGCGCCGCGATAGGCATCGGTGGACATTTTGTTGGTGAACACACCCTGAATTTCAATGTCAATCGCAGGAATTTTGTAGGAGCCCGCCAGCATCAGCGCAGTGAGCTGCGGGATCAGTGGAGTGAGGAGCTGGTGATACGCGCCGAGATCGGCCAGAATTCGCACTCGCAGGCCGAGGATCGTGCCGTCTTTTTTGAGCGCGAGTTCGACATCGTTAATGGTGTCGCGCCCATGGATGGTGCAGGCAAGGTTCTCGCGACGGGTCTCAGCCCATTTGACCGGGCGATTCAGTTTCATAGCCAGCCAGGGTACGATGGCTTCTTCGCGATAGACATTGAGCTTGCTGCCGAAACCGCCGCCCACTTCCGGCGCGATGACCCGCACGGCAGTTTCCGGAAGGCCGAGCATCACGGAAAGCTGGGTGCGCAGCAAATGCGGAATCTGCGTGGCTGACCAGATCGTGAGCCGATTTTCTCCCGGCAAATACTCGCCGACAACAGCACGCCCTTCCATCGCCACTGGCGCGAGGCGCTGGTTCAGCATGCGTTGCTTGATAACGTGATCCGCCTTCTTGAAAGCGGAAGCAATGTCGCCATTCTTCAATGCATGGGTAAACGCCCGGTTGGTGCGAAACTCATCGTGCACGAACGGCGTGTCCTCGCTGAGCGCCTTCTCCATATCAGTAACGACGGGAAGAGGATCGTAATCCACTTCCACCAGTTCAGCGCCATCGCGGGCAGCGTATATATCTTCGGCGACCACCACCGCAACCGGTTCGCCGACAAAGCGTACCCGTCCGGTGGCCAGCACCGGATGTTTGGGCACTTTGAGGTCGGGCATCTGGATCGCGCAAGGCACCATGCCGATCCCGGAAGTATCCTGCGACGTGAAAACTCCTACTACGCCGGAAACCGCGCGGGCTTTATCGGTGTGAATATCACGAATTTCCGCGTGCGCGTGAGGAGACCGCGCAAATGCGCAATAGAGCATACGGGGAAGCTTGATGTCGTCGGTATAGTGGCTGATGCCCTGGATGAGGCGCGGATCTTCCTTCCTCTTCAGTTTCTTGCCTACCCAGTGGGCAGCCTGGCCATTTCTTTTGCCGTTGTTCTTGGGAGCAGCTTTGGGTTTTCCGTTGCGTGCCATAGTTACCTCGCTGCGGCGGCGCGTGCCGGGACGCGCTTGTTCATCTTGCGGGATGCCGATCGGATCGCGTTGACGATGTGCTGGTATCCGGTGCAGCGGCAGAGATTGCCATTGATGGATTCGCGAATCTCGGTATCGCTGGGGCTCGGGTTGCGGGACAGTAGATCATGTGAACATAAGATCACCCCGGGCGTGCAGAAGCCGCACTGCAAGCCATGTTCTTCCCAGAAGCCTTCCTGGATGGCATGCAACTTGTCGCCCTGAGCGAGACCTTCGACCGTAGTGACCTTGCGGCCATCAGCCTGGACCGCCAGCACAGTGCAGGATTTCACCGCGCGGCCGTCGAGCAGCACGGTGCAGGCGCCGCACAGCGAGGTTTCGCAGCCGATGTGCGTGCCGGTGAGTCCGACGACCTCGCGTAGAAAATGCACCAGTAGAAGGCGTGGCTCGACCGAGGCGCGGTGCTCCACCCCGTTCACAGCAATGGTGACATTCTTCATTTGACCCCCAACGACCTATTGGCAGGAAGTTTATGCGGGCGCCCACAATAGCAGAGGTGGGCCGGGGTTTACAAGGCGGAGGGGTCCGCTTCGGGTGTCAGGGCCGCCGCGGTGTCCGGCGTCAGTTTGCGAGACAACTATGTGTGTTGGGAACGAAGGACGTGTTGTCAGCCCAGGGGTGAATCGCTCATGCGGAAACGGGTACGCACGTGTTCGGATAATAATTCGATGGCCGCACGATTCGTAACCGGATCGGCTTGCGCCAAATACTTCATCGCTTCCACCAACAGGCGCTGGCCGTCGACGTAACGCGGATCGGACTTACGTTCGCGCTTTCTCCGACCAATGTCGGGAACAACCGGAATGGTAAAAACTTTAGCCATGAATATCACTCACCGATTAGTGTGCGAGCAGTATAACGTTCCCCACTCGGTTTTTCAGCTTGAATCGTAAGTTACGTCAGACGTTAGCCTTGCGGCGATACGACTTTCGTTTTGCCGTCGGTTTTGATTTTGAAAACGCTATCGGGAATCTTCTGGTTGAGTTCAATGTTGGAATACTTTGTTAAACGATAATCGCTGCTAGGCTCAAAAAACTGCTGTTGAACGGAAACGCCGCGCGCGGGATCAATCCACAGCAGAATGCGCTCCACATTGTTGCGTACCTTAACCGACTTGGGGATGAGTTGCAACTTCTCAGCGTTCAGGCTATCGGCCTGCTCAGTCCCCAGATATTTCACTTCATACTGCTTGAGCAAGTCGCGACCGCTGCCCCCAAACCCGAGAACCAGGAAACTCTCCAGTTCCACCCGATTTTTGGCGACGTTGTACTCGGTTATTTGATTGATGCCCGGCTGGTAAACCTGAACTTTACCGCCGGAGAAGAGAAGATATTTTTTGGCAGGCTCGGTGATATCCGCCGCCATCTGGATCTCCTGCCCCTGTCGCCGAAAATACACTTTGCCTTTCTGGATGTCGTGTTCGTTGACTACTTTCTGATATTGGTCCCAGACAAAATCTGCTTCGGCGGTGCGGAAGTTGCTGGCACCTTTGTCCAATTGACTCAGCACATGCTCGAGGCCGGCTTTGGACTGTGAGCTTGAGCTGGGCGGTTGGGAGTTGGGTGCACCTTGGTCAGCGGGTTTTGAAGTGGGCGGGCGAGTGGGTGTAGTTGCGTCCTGCGCGACTGCTGGCAGTCCCGTCACCAGCACTGCAGCAACGAATACCAGAAACGTCTTCATCCGCTTCATCGCATTCCTTTTGACAACGCAGTCGAAGCTGTTCGCACGCGCTATTCTTTCTGCGCCCAAACTTTGTAGCTCTGCACGTGCCCTTTGCTGTCCTTTACTCGTTCGTACCGGGTGATGGAGACGGCACCGGAAACTGGTTCGATAATCTGGCGCAACTGGTCTTGAATTTCAGAATCATCCTTGGCCGTAACTGCCGCCGATTCAATCTGATAAATAAACCCACCCTGCTTGTCGGGAAGCACCACTAATCCAATTGGATGCGGGTTGCGTTCGACCGGTTTGTCGTTGAAGTTTATCCAGTAGGGCGAGAGAAAAACAAAAATGAGAATGAGCGTGACCATCACGTCATAGTGCAGTGTGCCGCGCTCGTAGCACCACCAGATGTAGCCGCGGATTGTGCGCCAAATCGAGTTCATCGACAGGGCAGGCGCGTTGGGAATGGACGTGCTGGCGTCGGCTCCGTGCAAGTCTAGTGTCAACCTTTGATCTTATCAATGAAAGCCTCGGTCATGGAAGGCGGCAAAATCAAGTGTTGGGCTTTGGACGGCGAAAAACGAGGTGTGAGCGGCGTGGCTACGGGAACTCGAATCTCTGTGATACCACAGCCGTAAACAGTC
>QIAS01000336.1:5430-5886 GCA_003225615.1 Acidobacteriota bacterium
TTCGGCCCACTGCCAGTGCACTGCCGTTCAATGTGTGCACGAATTCGGTCTTGCTCTTTCCTTCTGGACGGAAGCGAATATTGGCGCGACGCGCCTGAAACGCTTCGAAGTTGGAGCAGGAAGAGATCTCGCGAAATAATTGCTGGCCTGGCAGCCAGACTTCAATGTCGTATGTCTTGGCGGAAGAAAATCCCATATCACCGGTGCATAACGTTACCACGCGATAGTGCAGACCGAGTTTCTGCAAAACGGTCTCGGCATCGTGGGTAAGTTTTTCGAGTTGTTCGTAGGATTCTTCCGGACGGGAAAACTTTACGAGCTCGACTTTCTGGAACTGATGTTGCCGGATGATGCCGCGAACGTCCTTGCCGTACGAACCGGCTTCGCTGCGAAAACATGGCGTGTAGGCGGTGAGCGAGATGGGCAGTCGCGCGCCGTCAATGATCTCGTCGCGGT
>QIAS01000337.1:0-1487 GCA_003225615.1 Acidobacteriota bacterium
AACATCCCCAATACATGCCGCTGGGGAGATGAAGGCCCTTTATACGAGGATCAAGAATTCCGAATGGGGTGAGCAGGGAGAGCACGTGCAGGCCGTCGTCTCCTGTCTGGTTAAGTCCGGGCGCCAGGACGCACTTGGATAGACACCGGTACATACGCAAGCGGGCATAGGCAAGTTCCGGGACAATTGGTGTAATGCAGGATACGAGAACATTCTGCAATGCTTAGTTTAGAATCTTGGGCGCGATGCGACCAGTGTTTCATTGGAATATCGGATCACGGGTGCTGGAATTGGGCAAACGCACGTTGATCATGGGCGTGCTCAACGTCACCCCGGATTCGTTTTCGGATGGGGGCTTGTACCTGGACCGCAACCAGGCGCTTGCGCACGCCACGCGGCTTTTGGAAGAAGGGGCCGACATTATCGATGTGGGTGGCGAGTCTACCCGGCCCGGGGCGCGAGTTCTGGCGGGGAATGAAGGCAAGCCGAGTGGTTCGGTAGCCAAGCCGGATTTGACGGGTTCGCGAGCCACGCCACGATTCACTACGGCGGTGACCGAGAAGGAAGAATTGGATCGCGTGGTCCCGGTCATTGCGGATTTGAAGAAGCGATATCCAAACGCAGTCATCTCTGTGGATACTTACAAAGCGGAGGCAGCGCGGGCTGCGGTCGAAGCGGGCGCGGAGATTGTCAATGACGTGAGCGGTTTTCGCTGGGATCCGCTGATGGCTAAGACGGTTGGAAAACTGAAATGCGGAGCAGTGCTCATGCACATGCGCGGGCGGCCTGAAGAGTGGCGGACGTTGCCTCCGGTGGGTGATGTGGTGCTGCTGGTAAAACGCGAGCTCAAACAGTGGGCGGAAGACGCGGTGCTTAAGGGCGTGAAGCGGGAGCGGTTGGTGCTCGACCCGGGGTTCGGGTTTGGCAAGAAGTTTGAGGAGAACTATCCCTTGGTGGGGCGCTTTGCGGAATTGCAGACTCTGAGGTTTCCCTTGCTGGCGGGGACGTCACGAAAATCCTTTATTGGGCGAATGCTGGCGGAGGATGGGAAAGATGCTCCGGTCGAAAGGCGCCTTTATGGGAGCCTTGCTACACAAACGGCGCTGATTCTTAAGGGGGCGCATATTATCCGGGCGCATGATGTGCAGGCGGCGAGAGAGGTGGCGCGCGCCGCGGATGCGATTGTGAGCGCGGGGTAGGGCTTCACCACGGAGACACGGAGAGAAGAAAATCCAATTTCAAAACGCCTTGGACGAATCCAGCAGGATGGTTACGGGGCCATCGTTGACTAGTTCCACCTGCATCATTTCCTGGAAGCGGCCGGTGTGGCAGCGGAGACCGGCGGCGCGAATGCGTTCAACGAAGTAGTCGTAAAGTTCGCGGGCTTTTTGCGGGGGTGCGGCGGCGTCGAAGGAGGGCCGCTTGCCCCGGCGGACGTCGCCGTAGAGGGTGAACTGGGAGACTACCAGAACTTCTCCTTGGGCTTC
>QIAS01000337.1:1740-6924 GCA_003225615.1 Acidobacteriota bacterium
TACAGCCTGCCAGCGCCCATCCCGATAAACGAAGACGTCAGTGAATCGCACTTGAGCTACGGGCTTTCCGGATGGGTCAGTGACTCTGTTGAGGCCGCGCACGTAGGCGAAATCTCCGAAGACATGAGCTTTCAGATCTTCCAGATGATTCTGGCTGGGGGACCGCCGGGGGATGCGAGCCAGAGTTTCGGCACGGTGATGAAGTTGGCCGTTTACGTCCACGTCCTCAAACTCGTCGGACAGGATGCAACTCACCGTCGTGGAATCGTGCTGTTCCAGCGCCTTCGCCCAGGATTGTTCGAGTTGCAAAAGCGTGCTTTCGTTTTTGGGCTGGGAAGCGGGACAAGTGGACCCAGCTACGCTGATTGTGCCAGCTGCCAGAAAGATCGCAAAGCACAGAGAATATCTCATGCCGTGTCCTCGCAAGAGTCATTGATTTCAGCCGGCCAGCACCGCTCCACCATTCACGTTGAACACCTCACCGGTAATGAAGCCGGCATATTCGGTGCACAGAAACAGTATGGGGGCTGCGATTTCTTCCGGCTTGGCTACGCGGCCCAGCGGGATTGTGTCAAGGATTTCGCGGCTAGTTTTCGGCTCGTCCAGCGCCGGCTTGGACATGTCCGTGTCTACCCAGCCGGGGGCCACACAGTTAACGTAGATTCCGTCGCGTATTAATTCCGTGGACAGTCCTTTCGTCATGCTGATCAGAGCGCCCTTGGTCGCGGAATAATCGCAATGATAAGCCTCGCCACGCTGCCCGGATGTGGAACTGACCAGGACAATGTGACCGCGTGCGTCAGTCTGGGGGCGCGGCTTTTTCATCTGAGCTACTGAATGTTTGATGAGGGCGAAATCCAGGTTGACGGAGACAGTATTTCTCCACTGCTCAGGTGACATTTTGTCGATGGGGACATCTTCGGCGGGCCAGACGCCGTGGTTGGCTACGAGGATGTCCAGACGACCGAAGCGGGCTACCGCGGCTGCAACCAGTGGTTCGGCAGTGTCTGTTCCAGTGAGATCACACTGCACAGCAATACAGGTGTCCTTGCCGCATTCGGAGGCTAGCTTCTCAGCAGGGACTTTGGCCTTTTGGTAATTGAAGACTACACGTGCGCCTGCGGCGACGAACATTCGGACCGTGGCGGCGCCGATGCCTCGGGAACCGCCGGTTATGAGAGCCACTTTGCCGTCGAGGGAGAGTGGAATAGACATGGAGAGATAGTTTCGGGTTTCCGTTCTGAAGTTGCAAGGGGGGTCCTCGGGGCTGCCTCGCTTCGCTCGGCAGAGACGGGGCGAGGCGCCCCTCTCCACGTGGTCTCATCTACACGTGGTCGTTTTAACTTCCCCAGGTGGGGGTTTTCTCGGCTTTCAGTTGGCGGTTCAGAATGCGTACCAGCATTCCGTCGTAGCGAGTGCCGCTCAGTCCTTCGAGTTCGTTCAGGGCCTGATCGCTGGTTTTGCTGGGGGCAAAGGAACGCTCGGTGGTCATATTGACGTAGGCGTCCGCAATGGCGATGATGCGGGCCCACAGCGGGATCTCCTCGCCTCGCAGGCCGGCGGGATAGCCGGTGCCGTCGAACGCTTCATGATGGTGGGCAAGCGCCTTTTGCAACGTTTCACTATGCGGGATAGTGGCCACGATCTCCGATCCCACCCGGGCGTGCATTTTCACGATGTAAAACTCGTCTTCGGTGAGCGGTCCGGACTTGTTGAGGATGCGCTCGGGAACAAAGATCTTGCCGACATCGTGTACGCGGGCGGCATAAGTGAGTTCGGATACCTCTTCGGCGGGCAGGCTTAGAGCATGAGCAATGATCTCAACGTGGTGGGCTACTGCGTCTCCGTGACCGGAACCGTGCAACTCGCGCAACTCCGCGGCGCGGCTCAGTGCCTCAATGGACTCTTTGAGCAGGTGGACGTTTTCGCCATCCTCGCCGGCGGACATCTTCTTCAGCGTGTTTAAAAGCTCTTCGAGATGTTCCGGTCCGGTGTGCTCGCGCTGCAGGAAGCCTTCGATGTAGCCGGAGAACATCTGGCGCTGTACAGCCGAGTTCTCGCCTTCGGAGAATTCTTCGGCCGTAGAAACTCGGTTTCCGCCGGCGTGCTTGGAGACGTACATGCCCGCATCGGCTACGCGGATAATGTCTTCGGCCGAGAAGCCGTGCACGGGAAAACTGGCCACGCCGAAGCTCCCGGTGATGTGGTGCTCGGCGAGCATGGGATCGGTGGCCACCCATTGGCGAAGGCGCTCGGCAAGGCTCTGGGCCTGGTCTACGCCGGTTTCGGGCATGAGAATCACGAATTCGTCGCCGCCATAGCGAGCGACTACATTCGACTGCCGGCATTTTTGCTCCAGCAAGCGCCCCACTCGCGCCAGAACCAGATCGCCTTCCAGGTGGCCCAGGCTGTCATTCACTTCCTTGAACTTATCCAGGTCCATCAAGACTACCGAGAACGGGCGGCCGGAACGGGAGGCGCGCTTCCACTCGGAGGTGAGGCCTTCCCAGAAGAAACGGCGGGTCTTCACGCCAGTTAATCCATCGGTGATGGATTGCTGCTGCAGTTTCTGGAAGACGAATGCGTTGTGGAGCGCGGTCGCTAAGAGGTCGGCGAGCGTGTTCATGATGAGCACGTCTTGCGAAGAGAAGGCGTTTTCGCGCTGGCTTTCCACGTTCAGCACGCCGAGCAAGGTTTCACCGTAGGTGATGGGAAGGCAGAGTACCGCGCGGGATTCGGGCAATACGCCGAGCAAGGGCCCCTCGCCGGCGTTTTGGACGAGGGCGTAATCGCCGGTGCGCGCTACACGGCCGACGATGCCCACCCCCAATTGGATGCGCTTGCCCAATGCCTGGGAGGTGGTGCCGGCCTCGGCCCTGATCTCGATGTCTTTGGTCACATAGTCGAGAATTCCGATTCCGATGTGATCGAAACGGAAGTTCTTCTGGATCTCGGCGACGATGTCGGCGAGCATCTGGGCCGCGTCTTCACTGGAAATCGCAGTCTTCGAAATGTTATTGAGAAAGGCAAGCTGGCGGGAACGCTGCTGCTCTTCGGCGAAGAGGCGGGCATTTTCCACCGCGACCGAGACCTGCCCGGCGGCGGTTTGCATCACTTCCAGGTCGCGCTGTTCGAAGGCGTATTCACGGTCCAAACTCATGGCGGCCGTTACGCCGGCTGGTTTTCCACCCTGCAGGATCGGGGCCGCGCAGAAACATTTCGCGGGCTTGCCCAGCGTGGGTTGCACGCCCAGGTGCTCGCCGGCAGTGTCCAAATCATGGCGGATCAGCAGCGGCTGTCCGGTGCGGATGATATGTTCAGTGAGCCCATTGGCCGCCTTACGATGGCGCTTGGGCAATACGACGCCCTTCTCGACTTCCAGCTCAAAGCGAATTTCGTCGCCTTCCTGAAAAGCGATGTAGAAGTTGCTGGTGTCAAAAATCTGCCCCAGTTCTTTCTGAATGGTGCGCAAGACCTCATCCTGGTCGAGACGCGAACTGATGGCTTGGCCGATTTCGGTGAGCAGTTCGTATTCCTTCGTACGGCGCTGGGCGTCGTGCATCACGACGTAATTTTCCAGCGTCAAGCCGATCTGCAGCGCTAGGCCGATGAGCAGACGGAGATTTGACGATCCGAAGAGGTGGCGCTCCGCGTGGGGAAAGAGGATTACACCAAAGTTGTTTTCACGGGTCTGCAAGCTTACAGCCGTGAGATGGCGAATGTCTTCGGCAGCTAATACGTCTTTGAATTGCTGGAAGCGGGCGCCGGGAAAGGCCGGTAGCGGCTCCGAGGTTTGTGCAACATCCCGGAAGGTGACGAAACCGCCGCGGCGGTAGGCCAACTCGGAAATGTAGTCTCCGGCTCCGGTCTTTTCCAGCCTGGTCAAAAGCTCGGATGAGAAGCCGCGCTGCACGGACGGCAAAATCGTGCGCCAGCGCTCGGGAATGCAAATGACTGCTCGGCGGGTCGGGAGTGTCGCCACGAGACGGTCCAGAATGCTCTGCATGCTGAGCACCAGGTCGCCGGCATAAAGCAATCGCCTTGGATCCACACCGAGAGTTGAGAATGCGAGCGCATTTTCTTGCACAGCATTGCGCTCGTTTTCAAACAGCACCATCACCATGGCGATGCCAAGCAGCATCTGCGGAAGCGGGCCGAGGAGATGGCCGATATTCCCGAATCTTTGAATGAATGCGGTCTGAAACTCGCCCGCACCCGTCAACACCGCCCAGATGGCTAGTGAGATGGCAAGAAAGCGAAATGCCAGAGAACCCTTCTGGTAGGCATTGCGGTAGAAATGGAAAGAAGAGTACAGAAGAACAGCCGCCAAGCCGACCTCAAGCCGGTAGTGAGGTTGAGGGAGAAGTTCCGGGCGGATCATTCCTCCGGTGCTGTGGGCTGCAAGATTCCACAGGGCCAAGCCTACGAGCGCTGCGCCCACAACTATGTCGTACCAGCGCAAGCGAAATTTTTGCCGCATCAGCCGGGTGGAAACAAAGATGCACATCGCCATGAGCACCAGCAGAAGTGAGCTCAGCAGCGAGAGGATGCCCTGGGGTCCTCCGAAATAGCTCCAGGCATCGAGTCCGTAGTGCAGGGTGTAGGCTCCCCATCCCAACTGCCAGGCGCGGAAGTATTGTTGCCGGCTTTGTTCGTAAAGGTAGGTAAAGATCAGGAAGAGGAGCAGCGCAACTGCACCGGGAATGACGCCCGAAATAATGATGACGCTGTTCATGGCGCAAAAAGCAGCCTCTTGGCCTCGTCTAACCAGAGAACTGCTTTCCTAATGTTTTCACACGAGGGAAAACAAGACAATAGGCTTGAATAGCGTCCGATAACCTTCGGCAGGTCTGATCGCGTCCAGAAAACGCAAATACGTTGAAATTGGCCGGTTTTGGTCAGCTTGAATAGTTTTTTGCTGGCCCGTAACATCAGTCACTTGGTTACCCTAAATGCCCGGCTCCCCTGATCCAGACGAGCAATCGAAACCGAGAAATCCCGCCCTGAGGGTGCGATTCGCACCTTCGCCAACGGGCTTTCTGCACGTTGGCAGTGCCCGGACCTTTATTTTTAACTGGCTTTATGCGCGGCGGAATGGTGGGACGGTGATTCTCCGGCTGGACGATACCGACGTCGAGCGCAATACCGAAGCTTCGGTAAGTTCGATTTTCGAAGGGCTGGCGT
>QIAS01000337.1:7000-9968 GCA_003225615.1 Acidobacteriota bacterium
GAGAGGGGGCTGGCGTACCGTGACTTCACGCCGGCCCACGCAGGGGAGGGGGAGAAGTCGGGGGGACAAGGCACGTGGCTGTTCAATCCGGGAATGCGTGAGTTATCGCGCGAGGAGAGCGACCGGCGGGCGGCAGCGGGAGAACCCTTTGCCCTGCGTTTTCGCGTGCCTCGTGACGGGGCGCAAGACGTGCGTTTTGTAGATGCTGTTTACGGTGAGCAGGCTAAGGCTGCCGCAGACATCGAAGACTTCGCGCTTCTGCGCAGCGATGGGATGCCCACTTACCACCTGGCATCCTGTGCCGACGACGCCGACCTGCACATCAGCCACATCATTCGCGGGCAGGACCACCTCACCAATACCTTTAAACATATTCTGATCTTCGAAGCGGCAGGGGCCACACCGCCGAAGTTTGCACATTTGCCGCTGCTGGTGGCGCCGGATGGGACGAAGCTTTCGAAGCGCCGCCATGGGAAGGTAGTGAGCGTCACGACTTATCGCGATGCCGGCTTTCTGCCCGAGGCGTTTGTAAACTTTCTGTGTCTGCTGGGCTGGTCGCCTAAAGACAACCGCGAGAAGATGTCATTGCAGGAATTGATGGATGATTAATCGGGCGAACGCGGTGATCAATTTCAAAGAGACGGCGGCCATTCCGGAAGAAAGCTTTGATCCGAAAGCTATTTGGCTGAATGCGGAACACATACGCGCACTTCCGGTTGAGGACCTGAGCGAGCGTCTGTTGCCCATTGTGCGTGCGGCCGGGTTCCAAGTGGAACCGTGCAAAATGCGGCAAATTGCCGGGCTGATCCGGGAACGCATCAAGCTGCTACGTGACGTGCTGACCGTCGCGGACTTCTTCTTCGTGGATCAACTTCCGCCATACGATCCGGCCGAACTGATTCCACAAAAAGGCGATGCAGCGATGGCGCTCAAGGTCCTAAATCGAGCGCGCGAAGTGCTGGCGCAGGCCGAATTCAAGCATGACGCGCTGGACCAGGCGCTTCGCGCGGCGGCGCAGGAATTGGGAATCAAGGCCGGGCAGATGTTTCAGCCCATTCGTGTAGCGGTCTGCGGTCGAAAAAATGCGCCACCTTTGTTTGAGACTCTGGAAATCCTTGGTCGCGAGACCACCCTGAAACGAATTGAACAGGCTATTAAGAAGCTGGGGTAGTGGCTTAGTCCGGTTTTCGGCAACGGCGTTCTTATAACTAGGGAGGAAAATCAGCGACGGGCAGCTCCAGAAGCTGCAAGTCCAGCTGTGTTTTGCTGTTTGCCTGGACATTCAGTTCCAGCGCTCGCTGGCGCCAGTAACGCACAACCTCAGGATCGTGCACATCGAGATTGACCAGGGCGTCGGTCGCGAAGAAAAGATATTTTCCGGGTGCCAGCCCCTCAAAACGGAACTGCCCGTCCGACTTAACTTGAATTGGCGGGAGGAGCCTCATATCGGGCTGCTCCGGCAGGGCATAAACCCAGGCGCTCACCGGAATTCCGTTGCGGCGCGCGATACCTTCAACAATGGCGCCTTCAGCCAGGACTATACGAACCGGTTCGGGGACTTCCCCCGCACTGACCAATAGAGGTTCCCGCATCAGATCTGTGGTGCCACTGGAGATCGTTTTTGCATAGAAGTTGCCACTCGTGACTACTGCTACGGTATATCTGCCCGGAAGGGCGGAAACAGACTCTAAGCGCGACGTCGCTTCAGAGGCGGGCGTTCCGGTCTGAGTTGATCCATCAGCGGCTTGAAAATAGCCGTGTGGCTCCATTTCGATGAGTTGCAGGTACGAGAATCCACATCCTGGATCTTCCTGGCAAATGGTACCTGGCGCATTGCGTCGAAAAGGGTTAGTGATCTCTACGGGAATCGTTACCCGGTCCTCGTGATGGATGCGGAACTCCACGCCGGAGATGTCAGACTCGGCTACCTCGAGCGGAGCCGACCCGAGCCATTGTCCGGTGGGACTGGTGAACTCTGGGCAACCAAGCTTCAAAGCGATTGCCGAAATCGGCGGACCTCAACCAATACGATTTGCTGCCGTTGGGATCGATCGCGTCAAGCATGGGGGAATTCTTTCCATTGCCGGAAACAGTCCCGCTCACGTGATGCAGAATCTCCTGATGAAACTGAAAATCGGCCTGCACATGGCCGCCTTCGGTGAGCCGCATGAAGGGATCGGCGTCTTTACCGGTGGGTCCGGGGTAGCGAAGGGCCGCGTAACCCACCACATCGCCTGCGTTCCGTGCTGGCGGTTTCTGATTATTAATTGGCGGATCGGCGAGCACGTAGTAGCGGTCCGGTCGTAAGTCATCGAAGAAGTAGGAACCATCAATCCCAGTTTGCTTCCACTGCAGAGTTTCCAGACCGCGCCAGCCCGCCCAGGGGCGCAGGTGGCGCAATGTGACATAGACGTCCGCCATGGGCGCGCCATTCTGGTCGCGCACAATGCCGGAAATCACGGCAGCCGGCGCCGTGCGCAAGGTGATTGTGCCTGTGTCGCGGCCGATTAGGTAGCTCTCTACCGGATCATCGGCTGTTTGGCGGAATGGCCAGATCGGCCAAAGGTAGCCTTGTTTGCTGGGATTCAAGCTTACATTCCCCCCAGGCACGTTCTGAAACACGAAAACGCCATCTTTATCGGTACGCACTTCGTTGGGACCGGTGTAATTCAGGGCTGGTTTATCAGAAGCCCGGGCGCAATTACTGGGGTGAATGGTGATCGTCACCGTCGCCCCGGGAATGGGCATCTCGCTGCGGTCATCAATCACGCTCCCGGTTACCCGATAGAGCGTGTCATCCCCGGAAAGAGCGGGGCTATCCAAGCAGCCCGGCCCGCTAAAGACCTGCACGTACTCAGACGCAGTTTGTCCGGTAACAACCGATGCGGCACTGCAGATGCAGATCAGCGTCAGAATGCCGATGTTCGGGGTCGCTAGCTTCCAGCGCATAGCTCAACGTCTTCCATCT
>QIAS01000337.1:10090-15263 GCA_003225615.1 Acidobacteriota bacterium
ATGCATGGTGCCATTGCCATGACTCCGATAGTCAATCGCACACAACCTGCCTGCAAAGTTTTGCCTCTAAATAGCAGGAGAAAAATGATATGGCACGTAAAAGCAGCTCTAGTTCGCGAAAGAGTTCAAGGGGAAGATCGCGCGGTCGCCGGTATGGCAAGGCCGCAGGCAAAACGGTTGAGAGCGCAATGCGGCGCAGGAAGCGCGGGACACTCCGTTCCGGTAAGGGCGGCAAAGGCGGGAGGGTGAAAAGCCGTAAGCAAGCCATCGCCATCGGGCTATCGGAAGCGCGTAAGAAGGGTGCCAAGGTTCCGAGGAAGAAAGCGGCATAAGCCAACCGCGATGCATTTGTTCCCGGGCGAGCGCCACCGCCGGGTAAATGGCAAAGATTTCAGCGGGAGTTCGGTCAGGACCCGCGAGAAGAGTCAGTGCGCCTGCTAAGTTGGGCAAGGCCGTAGAGCGAATATCACTCAAGAGTCTTATTGCAGCTCCAGCGACACCACGTCACCTTCACCTGCGCTTTTCTCGCGGTAATTCACCGCAACCTTCTGGTTGGTCCAGTCGCAGGAGAATTTATCGGCGCCAATGAGGATCACGTGATTGCTGTCGCGAATGTGCATCTCCCAGGTCTTTGCGCCCGAGATGATAGTCACCAGGGCGGCCGGGGTGGCGGAACAATCCACGCTGGTAAGTTTGCCTTTGAGAAATTTTAAGGGGGCAGTACTAGCCTGGACGATTTCTGGAGGAACTTCAGACTTCGCTGTGACCTCGCCTTGTAACTGCGGATCACTGGAGTGCTCGGGGGCGAGCCGCTGCACAGGAACTTCGCTGGAAGCCACGATGCGGCTTTGGGATGACTGCATTGCCTTGTACGTCTCCACGTTGCTCAAGCTCTCACTGGCGTGTTGGGCGACATCCGGGTTGTTACTGCGCATGAGAACTCTTAGCGCAGCCGTAGCCGCATCCATTTTCCCTGTCGCCATGTAAATCTGGGCCAAGTTGTAGATGTAAGCCTCGTTGCGGGGATTGAGCAACACTGCCCTCTCGGCGGATTTCACGGCTGCATCTTTCTCGTCCGAGTTGATCTGGGCGAATGCCAGCATGCTATAGGCGTCGGCCAAACTAGGATCTAAAGAGATCGAGGTCTCCAATTCTTTCTTGATCTGCGCCGCGTTGTCCGAATCGCGGAAACCGCTTTGCTGATTCAACAGCATCGCCAGGTAGTAATGAACGCGCGGGTCCTTGGAATCTGCGGCCGCGGCGCGGCGGAAGTATTCCGCTGCCTGGGGAAAGTCGCGTTTTCCCAAGTATCCGTAACCCAAGCCGCGCAATGCCGCAGGGTGGTTGGGATCGGCTTTCAAGATTTCCTGCAACTCCGCGATAGCCTTCTCGTGAAAATCGAGGGAGTGCAGATGGATATCCGCGATAACGGCGGCTGCATCTAGCGGTGTAACCGGCTTGAAAGTGTACCCGCTAGTCGCGATACCGGGCGGGGTAGGCATTGCATAGTAGCGATAACGCCCGCTGCTCAGGTAATTGCGTAGTACTTTGTCGAACTGCGCTGAACTCATCCCGAAAGATTTCTGAATAGCATCTTCCATCGGCTTTTTCTGGTCGACCACCATGCTGAAGTAGTCGCCGATCTTGAGGATGAGCTGGTTATCGTACAGGTAGTGCACCACTAGCGCGGATTGCGCGTAGAAAACAGTACGATGGTCGCCGCTCTCGTTGTAAATCTTGGAGTTTTGCTGCACGCGGAAAAGATCGGCGACATGCATCATGCCGTCTTGCAGCAGGATCTCGTAAGTAAGGTGGGGGATCTTGCCGACTTGTGCCTGCTTGTTGTCAACGTGAATGCTGGAGAAGTACTCGGCGAAACCTTCTTCAAACCATGGGTCTATGTGGCCGGTAATATTGCCGTCCATCAATTGATGAGCGTACTCGTGGAAGACGACCTCCCAGGGATCTTCCACAGACATGTCGAGCATGATGAAGCAGCGATCCTCGCCCGGTTGAAAAAGACCGGCCACTTCGGTGGGCTTGCCGCGCCAGAGGGGAGCGACCTGGCGCATCTCTTTGGTGTTGCGGAAAGCGACAATTTGGAGAGGGACCGGCAGAGTTACTTTCGCGGTGGCCATGAGCGTTCCGAACACCGCCCTCATCTGCTCGAAATGCAAGGCAACGTCGCGTCCGCGTTTCTCGCCGGCATCGGTGACCACGGAGAAGTTAGGAGAGCGGACTTCTATCCACTGGGCCTCTCCCGCAAAGGCAGGGTGAATGAAGGAAAGGGTCCAAAGCACAACAGTCCACCAGAAGGTGCGCCCAACGCGAAGGGAAGTAGACATAACAACCCCCAGAGCCGTCGTATAGTACACCAGTTTTGGTGCAATGAGGAGCGCGTTAATGGACTGTTCGGTTTTTGTAAGAGCAGGAGGCTGGTGCGTTACTCGTAGCGGAGCGCTTCAATGGGATCCAGACGCGAGGCACGGATGGCGGGCAGCATACCGCTGACCAGCCCTACCACGCCAAGGATGACGGTCGCCACGACCAACGTGCCGAAATTGATCATCAGGCGAATGTCACCGGCCTCGGCATGCTTAGCAATGACGCTGTAAACCGGGAGTCTTCCCACGGAAAACGAAACGGCGTAGGCCAGCAGGACGCCTAATATCCCGCCGATGAAGGTGATGGTTAAGGCTTCGGCGAGGAATTGCAGGAAGATGTCGCGGCGGCGGGCGCCGAGTGATTTTTCCAGGCCGATCTCGCGGGTGCGCTGGGTTACGGAAACCAGCATGATGTTCATCAGCCCGACTCCGCCGATGCCGAGCGTGAGCGTGCCGATGAAGGCGAGCAAAACTTTCAGGCCCAGAGTGATCATCTGGAACTGATGCACCTGCTCCATCAGATTAAAGATAAGCAGAGCACGGCGGTCTTTGGGATCGAATTTGTGCTGCGGCGCGAGGATGTAACGCACCGACTGCTCCAGCCGGAGATATTCCGGTGTTTCGTAGTTGAACCAGATGGTGTCGAGATAGTGGGTGTCTTTCAAATCGCTCATGGTGGTGAAGGGGACGTAGCCGACGCGATTGATGTTGTCATCGCCGGCTTGCATTTTGGGCGCCAGCACGCCGATCACTTCAAAGCTGATGCCATCAATGCGAACCCGTTCGTGCAGCGCGTTGCGGCCGGAAAAGAGTTTCTCTTTGGCTTCGGAACCCAGCACCACCACGTGGGCGCGTTGCATCTGGTCTTCGAGATTGTAGAAGCGTCCCTGGTCAACGGTGAGCGCGCGGATGGCAAGCGCGTTGGGGTATTCGCCGCTGACGAAGAAAGTGTAAGTACGGGTGTCGTATTGAACGTTGGCTTGTTTCCCGGCTTCTGGCGTGATGTGGCTGATCTGTGGGAGGTTTGCGGTCAGCGTATCCAAATCCTCCATCGTTAACCGTACCTGTACGCCGGCCTTCTGGCCTCCTGCCTGCATAGACGTGCGGCCGGGGACAAGGATCATCATCTTGGTGCCGAAGTTGGCAAATATATTCGCGCAGGCCTGCCCAAAGCCGTCGCCGTAAGCCAACAGCATGACCACCGTGGCAATGCCCCAGGCCATACCCAGCATGGTGAGGGCAGTACGGCGGCGATTATGCTTCATGGCGGCGTAGGCTTCGCGGAGCAAATCGTGCATGGATGGCTACTCCTGTCGCAGCGCTTCGACCGGCTCGAGCATGGCAGCTTTGCGGGCGGGATAAAGTCCGGCGGCCACCCCGGCCAGCGTTAGACTGGCAATTGCCAGCGTGGCAGTGGTGGGCACAAGCTTAGGGGGGTCGAATCCTCCCGGTCCCTGAAACTGACCTAGCAGGGCCATCAGGCCACCGGCGAGGCCCATGCCGATCATTCCGCTGAGGAAGGTAAGAAGAAGTCCCTCCACAAAGAACTGAAACAGAATGCTGCGGTTGGTTGCGCCCAAGGCTTTGCGCAATCCGATTTCCCGGGTTCGCTCAGTTACTGAAATCAACATGATATTGATCACGCCGATGGCACCCAGCGCCAAAGTGACCAGTCCTACTGTGCCCAGAAATTCACTCATGGCATCGAAGATCAGGCCCATCATTTCGGCTTGTTTGACTGTGTCCCAGCCCTCGAATGCGTCCACATCGTGGAAGTCAAAGCCGTGGTTGCGAGCGATGATTTTGCGCACCTCGTCCTGGGCAAGCAGGTGGTCGGCCGCCGTCATGGGTTGGTAGTTGATGAAGGAAATGGCATTGCGCTCGCTCTCGCCTTTAAGCGGGAAATAAGTGTTCATCACCTGGTAGGGAATGTAGCCGCGCATGTTAGTGGAATTGTTATCGCCCCGCCCCACGCGCTGGACCGTTCCAATCACCTCAAAGTTGTGTCCGTTAAGAAGTATCGTAGCGCCCACGGCGGGACGACCAGGGAAAAGATTTCTGGACATCTCGTCTCCAAGCACGACCACGTTGCGGCGCTGCGTGTCATCGAGTTCATCAAACCAGCGGCCCTGCTTCATGGGCAAATAACGAATGCCGCGGTATTGCGGCTCGATGCCGGTAAGCTCGCCGTTGGCGCTGGCGAACTCGCTGACGGCGCGCACGTCACTGCGCGTAAGAACGGGGGAGGCGGCGCGAACGTGGGGAGCGTCCTTGCGAATGTCGAAATAATCCTTATAGGTGAGCCGGTAGTTGCGGGCGGAGTTCATGCTTCCCTGAACCACTGGGGCGCGACCGGGGAAGATGAACATGATGTTTTCGCCGAATTCGTTGAGTTCGCGCTTGTTGCCGGAGCGGAAGCCTTCTCCTAGTCCCACGAGCAGCAGCAATGAGCCCACCCCCCACGCAATGCCGAACATGGTGAGGAAGGAGCGTAGTTTATGCGCCCAGAGGGTGCGCAGGATCTGCGCGAAGATGTCGAGGACACTGCGCATAGGCCGAACAGCAGGCCTTCTATTGTACATAGCCAGTACAGTCACAATCCGATAGACGCTGCACTGTCCGGTTTGTAATCACATTCCCACAGCTTCATCACGGGCCCAGACTTCGAGAATCTGCATCCCCCGTGTCAAGTTCCCCATCTATAGGCATGTTATTGGAGCAGGGCAGTTTGCCCGGATCCGTGAGAGGACGAAACATGGCGCGCATGAAAGCTGTGCAGGTAAGCAGAG
>QIAS01000568.1:0-275 GCA_003225615.1 Acidobacteriota bacterium
ATGTGTAACCGGATAAGGTCCGCTTGCAACCGGAAAGAGCAGTATCGCAAGAGTACAGACGATGGTCAGCAACACGAGCCCTAACACCCAATGGCGCCGACGGGTCATAGGGCACAGTATGCCATCCCACGGCATTCGCGGGTAGATGCGAGAGATTGTCGCGCGGTTACGAAAGTGTTACGAAGTACTTCGCCAGGCTGGGCCGCACTTCAGAAAACAATTGGACTTGACCACTTCCTCACCAGCTCGGGATCAACTTCTCACCGCTCAACCAT
>QIAS01000568.1:304-1046 GCA_003225615.1 Acidobacteriota bacterium
TCCACCGGTATCGCGATCCGCAGCACCGTCCCGCTGCCATTCGATTCCAGATGCAAGCTTCCCCCCAGTTCCCGGACTCGCTCACGCATACCCGTCAGCCCGACCCCCATCGCTACCCCGGTCTGAGCCAAGTGAGCGACCTGTTCCTTCGCGATGCCGCGCCCGTTATCCCGCACTTCCAGAATTACCTGCTCGGCGTCCCGCAGGATCAGCACATCGGCCGATGACGCCCCGGAATGCCGATGCACATTAGTCAACGCCTCCTGAATCGCCCGGAACAGGGCCAGTTCCACTTCGTCTGGCATCCGCGCCAGTTCATGTGGCACTTGCAACGTCACCTTGATCCCACTCCGCTGCCCAAATCCCTCCACATACCACCGGGCTGCGGAAGCCAGCCCCACCGCGTCCATCATCGGTGGATGCAGCAGATAGGAAAGCGTTCGCACCTCAGACACGCATCGCTCCATTAGTTCACCCGATTGGGCCCATAACTCGGAGTTCCCCGGCGTTCGTCTCAACATGTCGGTGTTGATTTTCAGAGCAGTTAAATATTGTCCCAGGCTGTCGTGCAACTCGCGCGCAATCCGCCGCCGCTCATAGTCCTGTAAGTTCAGGACCTGAGCGGAAAGCCGCCGCAACGCCGCAGTCCGCTGTTCTACCAGCGTCTCCAGTTCCTCTTTGGCTTTCCGCAACCGCGCTTCACCATCCCGCAGCGCCTTTTCCATGCGCATGTGCTCGGTTA
>QIAS01000568.1:1089-3115 GCA_003225615.1 Acidobacteriota bacterium
TTCGACTGGATCAGCACATGCCGCACTGATCCATCCTTGCATCTGAGTTCCGCTGGATAATCGTAGATATCTTCCCGCCGCATCAGCCTCTGCCAGTACTCATCGAAGACATGCGTGTCCACATGAAAATGGGAAGCTGTATGATTCACATACTCCTCGTAGCTGTATCCCAGCAGATTCAGCAAAGCCCGGTTCGCCCACAAAATCCGCTGATCCGGCCCAACCTGCTGCACGCCTTCCAGCGCATTCTCCAAAAAATCCGCCAACTCCGATTCCCGCTGCCGAAGCGACTGCTGAATCTGCCTGCGTTCCGCCTTCACCGTCTCCAAAGCTTGCGCCTTGTGTTGCAGATGAGTAATGCTCCGCAGCCGCTCGTGGCTATCCTCCAGCATCGTATAGCTCTCGCCGGGAATGACGCCCGAGTGTTCCGAGCAGATTTTTAGAAGCGATTCCCCATGTTCATCGCGGAAGAAACTGCTCATCGGGTAAGCGCAGCGCAAAGAAAAGCTCTGGTCCTTAGCCAAATCGTTCCAAAGATGTTCGAGCCGCAAAGCGGCTTCCAGCTGACCCTGCGCCCACAACAGAGCAACCATCTCGCCGAACGCTACGACCCGCGGATTGTCGCCCTCCGCCGCTGCCCTCGCCCGAGCTAAGACGCCGCCTATACAATCCCGGAAGCGCTCCGCCCAGAGTCTCGACCGCGTCCAAGAGCACTAACCGGCCCCGCCTGATCGCGCTTGCCGTGTTGAAGCCACGCGCTCGCAAGCGCTCGGCAAGCCCATCCCGGTGCGCTTTGGTTGCCACCACCACAGCGGCATCGCCCGCGCCGAGTGCCGTCCCGATAAAGCGGCTCAGCCCTTCCAGGAGAAATCCGTCTTCCGCATAGAACTGAACCACGTGGCCGCGGTGATCCTGCTCATACCACTCCGCTGGCGGCGCCCACGACGGGCTGCCGCCGCCCGAAACTTCTCCCGTGCTCATAATTGTTTCTCCTGGAAGGCTCTGCTTAAGACAGTCCTTGCCTTCCAAACGCGCAGGAAGGCTGCTCAAAGCGCGCCCTATTTTCCCAGTGTTACTGTTTTAGGCAAATACAGTAAATCCTGTACGTGCACTTCCAAATGACTGGTACGAAACGACCTGGAACTGTTCCCTCGCTGGCGAGGACCAGACCTATATACTGGCAGCTGTCATGAAGATCTCCGTTCACGTGGGCTTGTTGACCTTGCTGCTGCTTACCGGCACAGTCAGGCCGTTTCTGGCAAGCGCACAGGAAACCGCAGCTCAGCCTCGTGGTGCGCTGACCGCTGAAGAGGTGGTAGACCGCTTGGTGCGCAACAACCTGGAACGGTCGCGGGCTCTGGGCGCATATCGGGGTACGCGAATTTATCGGCTGGAATATCGCGGCTTTCCCGGTTCCCGCAAGGCGGAGATGGTGGTGGATGTTAAGTACCAATCATCTCCGTTGGCCAAGGAATTCACCATTCGATCCCAAACCGGTTCCAAGCTGATTCTAGACAGGGTATTCAAGAAGGCATTGCAGAGCGAACAAGAGGCCCTCTCCGAGGAGAACCAGAAGCGCATCGCTCTCAACCACGAGAACTACAAATTCGCGCTTGCTGGATGGGAAAGCGCCACCAGCGGCTCACGTTACATTCTTTCGGTTGAGCCGCGCAATAAGAACAAGTTTCTCTACCGCGGACGAATCTGGGTGGATGCCGATGATTTTGCGGTGGTCCGCATGGAAGGCGAGCCCGCGAAGAACCCTTCTTTCTGGATCAAAGACACCAAAATCAAGCAGAGTTACGGCAAAGTCAGCGATTTCTGGCTGCCAGAATCCAATCGCAGCGTCACGGCCGTTCGCCTGGGCGGACACGCGGATTTCTCAATTGACTACCAGAACTACCAGATTACGGCTGCGACACCGGTCAACAAGGCGGAGGATTCCCGCTAGTGCCCTCGCGTCTGGACTAATCTCTGCGGAAGTGTCGGCGCGCCACGTGGCATCAGAGTACCTCCCCTCGTTCAC
>QIAS01000339.1 GCA_003225615.1 Acidobacteriota bacterium
AAAGCGCGCACCAGACGGGCGAAGTCATCGACCGTAACCTTACTGGAGAAATTAATGCTGGCAAGTCCCGCCGTGGTCAGCAACTGCGCGAAGCTGCGCTCAGACTGCCCACTTTCCAGGGGCACCCCGTCCAGCAACAGCTTGCTGCCCGAAACACCCAGCAGGAAACCGCCATCGCCGGTTTTGGGCAGGGCCGACTGCAATTCATTCCAACAAACCTCGAACTGGCCTTCGGTACGCTTGTGATTGAAGCCGTACATGCGTACGTACTTCACCAGGATATTGAGGCTGTGGACAAAAGCGCTCGCTGAGGCGGTACGGCCCTCTCTGTTTGTCGGCGGAGTTAAGATAGGCCGCTCCTGACAGGCGGATTACTGGTTAAGATTAAAGTCAAAAGGTAAGCAGTGCATGTTACGGAGGTAACGATTTTTGCGGCCGAAAGGCCGTCATCAACGGGATCAAGCAGGCGCCAGCGTTCCGCGGGGTATGTGAGCAGTCAAAAGGAGAGGTTAGCCAGTCAGTCACTTCCATCGATAGGCGTCTGCTATTAAAACTTGAAGCTGCTTATGACGCACGCCCAATTGGTTGATATGGCTGTGAAGTGGCTACGCAGCTACGGCTGTGGTGTGGTGCTTTCCGAGCAGGCTTGCGCGAGCGGTGAGATGCCGGATGCGATTGGGTGGAAGCGCCCGTGCCACTCCGTCGTGGTGGAGTGCAAAATCACGCGGGGGGATTTTCTGGCAGACCGCTGCAAGCCGTTCCGCGAGAAACCGGAAATAGGGGTGGGATGTGAACGCTTTTACCTGGCACCGGTTGGGCTGATTAGGCCGGAAGAACTGCTTGCGGGTTGGGGACTACTGGAGAGTCGCGGGCGGAAGGTTGAAGTGGTGCATGCGTCGGAGAAGAATATGCGCGGGGGGAAAGGGTTTCGCTACGAAATGAATCTCCTGTTGGCCAGCCTGCGGCGCGTGGAGGTCCGCATCGAGCCGCAGACCATCACGGAATTTCTGAAATGGAAGAATCGCATGGCGGAATACAACCGCGGTAGACTGCCAAAGGGAATAACCGCGGCTGAAGACGAGCCGAACGTTTATCTTGACCAACTGACGTCGTCCTGAGTGGAATCGACAAAATATCCGCCCCTCCTCATGGATCGAAGCTGACAGCGCTGCCTGCGCGACATCGGTGTTACACGCACATTGGGGAAGAGAAAAACCGGGCTGGTTGGCCCGGTCTCTCGGCGTCGAGTTGAGATGCGGTTACATTTCAGCGCGGCGCGGCTGGCGCCGGGGTGCGCTTTCCGGCCTCGGTTCGACCGGCTGGTGCTGCTCGGCACTCCGCGTGCCAGGAAAAAGCTCAGAGGAGTGAGGAGAACACTACGGAGAGAGCAACCCATGTGCCAGTTGCGAAGGCGATGGAATACTGCAACAAAGGCTAGTAAGTAACTGCATTCGCGGGCTTTATGGCATGGCTACAAAGGGATAGGCGGGGTGTGAATTCAGGCTTTCCAGTGGGAAGAAAAAAGTTTGCACACTTTGGAAAGAGGGATTGACCAAGACAGGGGACGTGACAGAAGTCCCAAGAAACTACAACTCGCGGCGGCCTTCCATGGCTTTGAGCATAGTGATTTCGTCCGCGTATTCGATATCGCTGCCTACGGGGATTCCCATGGCGATGCGAGTGATCTTCACTCCGGGACGTTTTAATTGTTGGGACAGATAGGCTGCGGTCGCCTCGCCTTCCACAGTGGGATTGGTCGCAATAATCACTTCGTCCACCTGATCATTTTCCACACGGCGTAACAGGTTGCTGATCCTGAGCTGCTCGGGGCCGACTCCATGCAGCGGAGAAATAGAACCGTGCAGGACATGATAGACACCGTTAAAGTGCTTGGTTTTTTCAACGGCAGCTATGTTGGTAGGCTCCTCGATCACGCAAACCTGGCGCTGGTTGCGGGTGGCGCTGGCACAATAAACGCAAGGATCAACATCGGTAATATTGTTGCAGATGGAGCAGAGGCGCAGGCTGGCTTTCACATCGCGCACGGCAGCGGCCAGCGCCTCGGCATCGTCGTCGCTGGAGCGCAGAATGTGAAACGCGAGCCGCTGCGCGGTCTTGCTGCCGATGCCCGGCAGTTTCTTCAGCTCGTCAATAAGGCGCGTCATCGGCTCAGCGAATCGAGACATAGGAAACTTTATAATCGGGTGGTCGCGTAATTTTCTAGTCTATTGGGCGAGTTGGATTTTGTTACATTCCGCCCAGTCCCAGCCCGCTCAGCATGCCGCCCATGGTGGACTGCATGGCCTCGTCGACCTTGCGGCCGGCTTCGTTGACGGCCGCCGTGACTAGATCCTGCAACATCTCGACGTCACCGGACTTCACCGCTTCAGGCTCGATTTTCATGCTCAACACCTGCTTGCGGCCATCCATTTTGACGGTGACGGTTCCGCCACCGGAAGAGGCCTCGACGATCGTCTCCTGCATTTTCTTCTGCATCACGTCGTACTGACGCTTGGCTTGCGACATCAGGTCTTGCAGGTTGAATCCACTCATGGAGTTCCTCGGAATGGTGAGGAAGGTTTCAAAGTTTCAAGGTCACAAAGTTTCAGGTTGAACCCCTGCTCTCTCTGACGTTTGAAACATTGCAACCTTGCAACTTTGAAACCTTTCTCTCACCGCTTATCGCGGTAATCGATGATTGTCCTTATCTCTGCGCCGAATGTCGCTTGCATGCGGCGCACTATAGGATCTTGTTCGGCGCGGCTGCGCCCACTGCCGTTTGAGGCGTTGCGGCTGGCGGCTGGTGCCGTTTGGGCTGATCCGCCGGTTACCTTTAGCTTTAGCGGGCGTCCCAGGGCTCCGCTGGCGGCTGCGGTGGCGAGTCGCTTGGCTTCGGCTCCGAGCGACATGTCAATCACCATGTTTGATGCAGCGACTTTGACCACTAGTTCGTTGCCTTCCACACTCCACTCGCCAGCCTCGAGCATAGAAACCAACATGCGATGGCCTGCTTCCGCGAGCGCGTCGAGCACGACATTGCGGACGTCGGGCGGTTTGGCAGCGAGACCCGGCTCGGAGTTTTGGATTGCCTCTGGGGCGACTTCGGCAGCTTGCACAGCGACCGCGGCAGGTGCGGCCGATCCCATGATGACCCGCGCTGATGCCTGAACGACTGCACGCGGACTTGCGTCCGGCTCCGCGGAAAGCTCCGGTTTAGAACCAGTTTTTCGCGCAGAGTCTGCGGCAAAGGGAGAAACATTACTGACGCGAGAAGGCGGGGGCGATTCCGCGGCGCTCCGCCGTGCTTCTCCGGGTCCAGCGACCATGGTCGGTTTGCTGCCCGAGCGAATCTGTGGGCTCCCAGACGAGGTTGCGCCCGCTTCACTCAATAACTGCTCGAGAGGAAGCAGGCGCTGGGCGTGCGTCATTTTCAATAATCCGAGTTCCAAGTGGAACCGCTGCTCCTGCTTGTAGCCAAGTTCGCTATGGGTTCGCAGCATGATTTGAAGATGCCGGGCGAGATCTTCTTCGCTGAAGAGCTCTGCTACCCGGGAGACCCGCTCGCGCTCATCCCCGGAAATCTGCAAAAGTGAAGAATCTTTCCCGGCGACTTTTGCCACTGTCGCATTGCGCAGGAAACGGACCATCTGACGCGCGAAATGCGTGGGATTATGACCTTCGCTGATCAGCTTGTCAGCCAGGCGCAGCACCTCCTCGCTCGAGCCTTGTGCGACGGCCTGCATAACTTCTTCGAGAATTCCTGAGTGAGCCGCTCCCACCAGCTGCCGAACAGTATCAGCAGTCAGCCGGTCTCCACACGAGGCGATGGCCTGGTCGAGAATGGAGAGCGCGTCGCGCATGGAACCGTCCCCAGCTTCGGCGACCAGGGCCAGCGCGTCCTCATCGGCTTTGATTTTTTCGCGCGCGGCGAGATCGCGCAGTTGTCCAAGGATTTCTTCGAAACGGACGGCACGAAAGCTGAAATGCTGGCAACGGGAACGGATAGTCTGCGGGATGTCCTCGGGTTGGGTAGTGGCGAGCATGAAGACTACGTGTCCAGGCGGTTCCTCAAGCGTTTTTAGAAGAGCATTGAAGGCAGCATCGGTAATTTGATGAGCTTCGTCGAGGATGTAGATTTTGAAACGGTCGCGGGCCGGGCGGTAGCGGGCGGCCTCGCGGAGTTCGCGAATTTCGTCGATGCCGCGGTTGGTGGCAGCGTCAATTTCAATGACATCCACCGAGTTGCCGGCGCGGATCTCGGTGCAGGATTCGCAAATGCCGCAGGGTTCGGTGACAGGCTTGTCAGAGGAGCGGCAGTTCAGGGCCATGGCCAAGATGCGGGCCACGGTCGTTTTCCCTATGCCACGGTGTCCGCTGAAGATGTAGCCATGGGCAGTCCGGCCTTGGTCCAGCGCGTTCTTCAGGGTGCGGGTAACGTGCTCCTGGCCGATTACCTCGGAGAACTTTTGGGGACGGTACTTACGTGCCAGGACCTGATAGCTCATGTGGTCAAAGGTCGATTATACGTGAAGGGGAGCAGTGGAGAGGACGCGGCTTTGGCCATTTTGCCTGGAAAGGCGGGTAAGGCGGCCGAACTCGGGCTTGAGCTCGGGGCCCGGGCAAGGCTTAGTGTTTACGAAGCCCCCGGGGCCCAGGATGGGCTTGGCGGCAGCTTGGAGCTGAGGAAATCCTTGCGCAAGCTGCGCCTTCGCGATAGGCTTTGGGGCGGGGAATGGGCCTGTTTTAGCGGGCTGAAGGAGGGCTCCGGTGCAACTCAGAATTAGTACTCGGACGGTGGATGGCGTGCTGGTGGTAGATTGCCATGGCCGCATTGTTTTTGGTGAGGAATCGTCCAGCTTGCGGGATACGGTGAAGAAACTCATTCTGGAAAATAACCGTATTGTGCTGAACCTGGCTGTGGTGAATTATATCGATTCGGGCGGGCTCGGGACGCTGGTGGCTCTGTACACCACGGCTCGCAATGCCGGTGGGGCAGTCAAACTGGCTAATTTGACGCCACGGGTGGGAGATTTGCTCCAGGTCACGAAGCTGGTAACGATTTTCGAAGTCTACGAGAATGAAGAGCAGGCGATCCAATCTTTTGGCACAGGAGTAGCTGCCTAGTATCCGTCGTCGCGGGCGCAGCGTGCATGCCGCGCCCCAATCC
>QIAS01000338.1 GCA_003225615.1 Acidobacteriota bacterium
TCATGTGCTCCATCATCTGATGCACGGCATTGACCTTCACTTCGCCCTTCTGGTAACGCTCGAGGGCGAACCGAATCGCCATGTGCTCGGCGGCTTTCATGAGCAGCGGCGAATCGTTTTCCTGCTTGGGAAGGTTTGACGCCAAACTCTCCAGGAGTTGCTGCAGGTTTATCTTGGTATTGGGATCAGCCTGACTGAGTTCCTGTTGCAGGATCGGGGTCTTGGATTCGTCTTTGCTCGCTTCTCCGAAGCGGGTGAGCAATCGAATGGCCTGGACCACTTCCTGTTCCTGCAGTGGAACGGTTCCGCTGAACGCCATTCCGGCTGCGACCATGCCCTCGGTTGCCGCTCCTGCACTGCCGGCAGGCACCATGGGCACGCTGCCCATCGGAACCATCATGCCGCCTTCTCCGCCTGCGCGCGCGCCTTCGGCAGCGGCGATCAGTTGCAGCAGCTTCTGGGGAT